>DATEXS010000053.1:0-17667 GCA_035256725.1 Anaerolineae bacterium | reverse complement strand
TACATAGCCTTTGAGCCGGGCCTCTAGCGGCGCGGCGGTGAGCACGGCGTACGCCTGTTTCGCATAGAGGATCGTATCGTGCTTCAGCTCGGTCCAACTCCCCAGCGCGGTGTGCAGGTCTTTGTGAGTCCAGGCACGAGTGCGCATGAAGGCAGGATAGGGGTCACCCTTCTCGGAGACAATCGCTCGCAGGGTGTGCAGCCAGCTCCAGTACAGGTTCTGCGTCCAGCTATCCATCTCCAGCGCCGCGATCTCTGGCTTGAGTTTCTCCATCTGTTCGACGTAACGGGGATACCGGGTCTCGCCCATCTCGTCCAGCAGCCGGTATGCTTCCTCGGAGCCCATGGCCGAGAAGACATCCAGGGCCTTGGGCAGGAAGCGGTCATCCACATTGTTGTAGATCAACTGCTGGAAGATGTAAGCATCGATGACGAAACGTTGGCCCATGAACCTGAAGCCTTGCGTTTCCTCCACTCGATCCTGCGACACCCAGACCCACATGGAGTTGATCTGGGGCGGCGGCAACTCGCGGGCAGAGGCTATGAACGCCCGGAGCAGATTGTCGTCCAGGAAGGCAGCAGGTTCCTCAGGGATCGATCCGTAGATCTCTGTCATCAGGCTCTGATACTGGTAGATGTTGAGATCATCGGTGGCGCCCACAAAGAACACCGTAGGCTCGTAGATGCGTGCCCAGATGCGGGATGCAGGCTCTCCATCTATCTCAACTCTGGACAAAGCCTGGGCGATGAGCAAGGCCGAGCGGGTCTCATCCAGCTCCTTGAGCCGGAAGTTCAGTCGGCCATACCACATCATGGCCTTAAAGTATCGCTGGCGGAGCTCATTCCTGGTGTAGTGCCCTCTGGGGACGTATTGGCTGTAGTCCTCTTGGTAGCCTGGCAGAATGGACGACTCCGTAAAGCCTTCGTGAGCCTCGATGCGCGCCAACTCAGCCTCCACGTCATCTTTGACCTCTTCCGGCACCTCGGCCCGGGGATCGAGGAGCTGGAGAGGCACGGCGAAATAGGCCACGTTACGGTGCGCTGTCTCCTCGAGCGCCGTGCCCTGCAGGCTCTGAAGTTGCTCCCGGGAGGCCCAGAGCATGCCTTGGGTCAGGTTGACCAGGTCCGTGTTGAAATACTCCTCCTCTGCAGTGCGCAGCACCTTGTCGAAGAGGAGGTGGTAGACGTGAAGGACTGAATCAGTAGTGATGAAGAGGGGCTTCTGCTGGCCGTGAACGCTTTGGTAGAGGGTGTGAAACTCCCTGTACTCTGCCGGCACGACCACGAAACCGTTGCTCTCAAGCAACCGCTGCTGCTCAGATGAGAAATGAAGGCTGTCCTGGTTGCTGATTTCACTGAGACCGACGGGAAGGTTGTACCCTTCGTATTGGTCAGGCAAAGCGGCTTCCAGAGGCGTGTAGCTGGCGAAGCCAGTCTCGTCTAGGAGGGCGGGGCTGGCCAAGAAGCCAATGCCTGCCAGCGGCTGATGCGTCGGTAGGGGAGTCGGGCTCTCCGATGGTTGGGGAGGGGGTGGAGGCGTCTGCTCACGCATACATCCCACCATCATTGCCAGAATGAGCATGATCGCTAGAGAGTAGCGGGCAGGCTGAGATCTGCCAGGTAGTGAAATCGGCATGGTCTGAGGGCTTCCTTTGCGCTTGTCTCACGCATAAGACGTCAGACCTCCCTCTCTTGTTCCCGGTCGCCAGCGCGATTGTCGGTGTCAGGAGCCTTCAGCGCTGAACACCCAGCGCTGGAAGAACTCGCCCAGCGGTTGGCCGTGAGCCGTCTCCATAGCGCGATGAAGATCCTCGGGCCTGGCAACAAGGTACTTGTAGTCCTCGTAATAGGCCTGTAGACCGTTGAAAAACACATCGTCGCCCATCTCTCTGCGCAGGGCGTCGAAGAAGAGGGCGCCTTTGGCATAGACCAGAGGGTAGTAGCTGGCCCTGGTGTAGTGACTGGTTGGACCTCCTATGATGCCGTCGCCGTAGGCCTGGACGTATGCCTCATATCGCCGGTCGACGTGCTCCTCTATGGCGACCGCCGCGGTTTGCGCATCATGCACCATCTCGAAGTAGAGGGCAGTGGAGTAGTTGGCCAGGGCCTCGTCGAGCCAGGGATCGTCTACCTGGTCGTTGCCCACCACGCTGTACCACCACTGGTGGGCCACCTCGTGCACGACGTGCCACTCGCCGCATTCTTCCTCAGGGTCAGCGTAGAGCGGCGCGCCAACGAGGATCAGGCCCGGCCACTCGATGGCCCAGGGCCACAGGTCCGCCTCGGCCAGATCCAGTTCCACGAAGGGGTATACCCCGAACATCTCGTTGTAGAGGATCAACGCCCCCCTCGCAAAATCCAGCGCCTTGGTGCCGCACTCTTTGTGCTCTGGCCAGTAATAGGAGTTGATTCTCGTCTCGCCAACCGCCGTGGTTGCCATCTCGTACCGGTCGGTGCCCACGATGTGAAAGTCACGGACGGGCCCGCTGTAGTACACGAACGTTTGGCTACCGTCGTCGTTCAGGGTTCGCTCTGCCTCCATTCCGGTGGCGATTAATTCGAGGCCAAGTCCTCCGGGCACCGTGACGCGGACGGTGTAGAATGCGGTCTCGCTAAACACAATCTCGCCGACTGTCCCCTCAGGATACTCTACATTCCAGCCTTCTCGATCCAGCACGGCGACCATGGGATGCCAATCGCCGAGGGAGAGCACGCCCTGGGCCATGGCGAAGACCAGGTAGTAGTTGTTCTGCACGTGAGGGACGCGGGCGGTGAAGTCGATGGTGATCGTCGTCGACTCCCCCGGGGTCAGAGGATCGGGGAGCGGCGCCCTGAGCAGCGTGCGCCCTCGCTCGTATTCAAACTCGACTTCCTCTTGGGCGACAGAGACGCCCTGGATCTCCATAGAGGCGCCGAAGCGAGAGGAGTTGGGGAAGAGGTTGAAATAGATCTCTTCCAAAGGCCCGGACGAGTTGTTGGTGTAGGTCGTCCCCTGGTGGCCGGTCAGGGTCAGCGATTGGATTCCGATAGCCAGGTCTATATCGTACCGGCACAGGTTGCGGAGTTGCAGGAGGTCAGAGGCGGCGTCCTTTGTCATAGCCCTTTGCTGCTGGGTGAGCCATTCGGGCCGTGCCGGAGAGGGAGTGGGCACTTTGGTTTGCGTGGGAGTGCATTGAGGCAATGCGGGCGGGGTCGGCGTGGCCTCTAGCGTCGGGTTGTCCGGCGGAACGCACGCAGCGAGAACCAAACCGGTCAGTAGAAGTGGGATGAAGACCCTCCACGCACCCATGGGCAAACCTCTAGAAGCTCATTGTAGCCCACTGGTTGAGGGGCGCCAACTGCTGAGGATTGTTGTGGAGAGGTCGGACAAACTGTCTCTAGAAACGATTCTCCCTCCTCCTTGGGGTCAGGAGGAGGGAGAACGAAAGGAGGAAAAAGACTCACAAAACCAGACGTCTCCATCATAGCAGATTCGGCTCTTTGGTGCTGGACGGAAACCGCCCGAAAACCCTACGATTTGAGGTGCAGAACCGACGATTACCCTACGACATGGCTACGATTAGCTAATGCGCGTCGCAGAGGTGGACTAATCCTGTGATCTGCCCGCCAACAGCGCTTGGGGCCTGAAATGAGTGCCTGCGACTTGCCGGGAGGCCCGAATGGGTGCTGCTATGCCGAGGGCTCGAGCTGCCTGATGGAAGGTGGAAAGGCCCCCGTCCGCCTGATGGCATTAGCCAACCGCGCGTGGGAATTCGAGTCGCCCTTGCGATCCAGTCGGAGCGGACTTGGCCTAGAGCCGCCATGGCGGGGCTGCGCATCGACGGTGAAGGGGACCCGCGCACAGGAACCTGGCTGGACATCGACGCCGATCAGTTTCCGAGGGGGCATTTCCTCTACGTGCCGGCGATTTTCAAGAGGTAAACGCCCTGAGTCGGGTCTGGCTCTGGGACTCGCCTGATCGGACGTGGCTACTTCGCGATTCGAACCTGGCCCAGGGGGACGGCGCTTCCCAGGGGCGCCAGCGAGGGATACTCGTACGCACCAGCCAGAATGGTGACCACGGTCCCTTGGCCATCGGCCGGAATGGAGAGGACGTGTACGTCCAGCAGGGTTTCGCCGGGCTTCCACAGGCTTGAGGGGTAGTACTCCTGCCCAGGGCGATGATCACTCTGGGCAATGGCTTGCTCCTCCTCGGCCAGGAGATGGACGTAGGTGTGGTAGTCGTCTTCTAGCTCCTGCTCCGCGCGCCAGTACAGGCTGAGTTGCAGTTCCTCGCCAGCCGCAGGCTCACTCGGATCCAGGCTGTAGCCGACGAGGGTGAGGCTGCCGTTGAGTGCGAGACCCACGGGGTGCTCCGGCTGACCGGTGACAGCAGGGCCCTCGACCTCCACCAGGGCACCGAGGGGTTCCATCTGGTACTTGATCTCCAGGCCGGGCATGGGTTTTACCAGCAGCACGGGCCGTTCCACGTCCAAGACGCCGTCGATGACCCGCACCACGTTGGAGTATTCCTCTCCGGGGAGCATCAGGGGAAACATGGTCAAAAGATCGGGGCGCACTCCCTCGACGTACTGGAGATAGAGCAGGGGCGTGATCTCGTTCCGGTCGTTGGAGACCAGAATTGCACCCTCAGGCACAGGCTGCGAGAGTATTCCCTCTGCCCAGTCGCGCGCGCGGTAGTCCCCGCTCTTGTCCACCAGGGCGTAGTTGTTCCAGAGCGAGTTCAGGGGCAGCAGGACGAATAGGGCAACGACGGCCCCCGCGGGCGCTCGAGCACCGGAGAACGCGCCCCAATGCATGCCCCGAACCATCTCGACCAGCCAGGCCATGCCCGCGCTGATCCAGATAGCGAAGACGACGTAGGATGGCGTGTAGAAGACGTGGATATCACCAACGTTGTAGACAAGGGTGAAGCCCACCAGGGCAACGTAGGAGAGGGCTAGCAGGGCCAGGAGGCGGTGCGCCACAGAGCCCTTGCCCCCCAGAGCTAGCCTCACCACCCCCAGCAGGCCCAGAGCCACTCCGGGGACACTGAACTGCCTGAGCAGCAGACCCGCGGCCATGGCCAGCCGCTCGCTGAGTGGCGCTTGCACTCCCAGCGCTCCTATGAACATCTCCCCCGTCAGGAAGCCCAGGAAGCCGCGCGGCGTGTTGTCATACAGCTCCAGGGTACGACCTGGGACCAGTTCAAGGTGAAGGTAAGGAGTTGTGGGCGCCCGCCACGGTATGTACAGGTACAGGAGCAGGGGGAGGACGCCCAGTAGCAGCAGCACCAACACTGATCTCGCATTACGGAACACCAGGCGGTCCGTCAGCCATACGAAGAGAACGCAGGCAGGGAGGAAGAGAAGCATGGTGCTATGGTGGGTGAGGCTCAGTCCATAGATCAGTGTGCTAAGTCGTAGAGCCCTGGCGGACCTGGACTCAGACCACCTCAGCAGCAAGAACAGCGTGAGCACTACGAATAGGCTGTTCAGGGCGTAGACTTCCGCTGTGAGGGCCTGAGACCAGAAGGTACGAGACAAGGCAAGGGTTAACGTGCAAACGGCTGCTACGGCCCGCAGGAGCGCTCCTGAGGGGCCCTGGAGCGCTCCACGGAGGATTCTCAGGACCAGAAGGTACAGAAGCCCTGCGGCAGAGGCCGCGAACGCTGCCGATAGAAGGTTCAGTCGGTAGGCGGCATCCCCGAGAGGCAGGATGTGGGACCATAGCCACCCTACGATCAGGTAGAGGGGGTATCCTGTGGGGTGGGCGATGCCCAGGGTGTAACAAGCCAGCTGGAACTCAGCCGGATCGGCCATCAAGAGCGTCGGTGCAAGGGTCTTGACATAAAGGATGATGGCAGCCGACCCGAGCACTGCCGCTAGGACCTGGTCTGAGTGCCTCAGCGGGTGGCGGAGAAGCGTCATTGTTCTTGGATGTTTACGTAATCGAGGGCCACGGAGAGGGTGCGATCATCTGGGTTCCTGCCCACATACAGGTAGGAGTTGCCCTCAGCGGAGGCTTCCAAGGCCGTTCCAGGGGTGCCGCCCCTAACCCCGATGATGGCATGCGACAGATGCTCAGTGCCGCGGAGGTCGATCTCTGCGCCCAGGGAACCCAGAGCCTCCACGGCTGCCTGTGTGAGATTGGCCGCGCCATCATCCTTGACCGCCACCGCAACGATGTACCCTTCGGGTACATCAGCTACGAAGTCGGCCAGGTCCTGTGCTTCGTACTCATTGGCCCAGGTGTCGAAGCCTGCCCGCTTGACTACGGCTCCAGTCTCAGGGTCGATGACGGCCAGGTTGTAGCCCCGCCGATGGGTGGAGGCATCCTGGCCGTTGACGGTGATGTAGGCAAAGTCACCGGCGAGTGCACCGGCGCTGTTGACGGTGATCTCCACGGGCGAGGTCACTCCAGTGTCGCCGATACCAAACCGACCGGGAAGGACGTCGCGCGGCGACGCGGAGTAGGCGAACTTCAGCACCAACTCGTTAAGGCCGGCCTTCAGATACGCTGCTTGGAGCGTGATTGTGCGTTCTTCCCAGTAGGGACCAATGGACAAGACCTCGGGTAGCTCGTGGCCGTTGACCGCCACCGAAATGGTCTGCTGTGGGGCGCCTTCGTAAGAGAAGGCCAGGGCTCTGAAGCTCAGTTGATAATCTGCCAAGTGCCGCAAGGGCAGGAAGAGACGGGCCACCCTGGCCTCAGACCAGTTGGCCGTGGCATTGCCGATGACCTCGTCTCGGCTCCATCCCTCACCCTGGTACAACCTGGCCCCTTCAGTGCCGAAGTCGACGTTAAGCTCAGTGCGCGCTGTGGGCTGCTGGACCTTGTACACAGTGAACCCGCTTTCGTCCCGGTAGACCCTCTCCACCGGGAAGACCTGCTGGGCGTATTCTTCCACCTGAGGCCGTGTGTCGCAGTAGGGCGGGCTGTTGGGTACGATGGGTTGAAACACCAGGTAGCGGATATCGAAGAAGTAGACCAGGTCTTCCGCCAGCAGGCGATCCTGCTCCACTCGGGAGGGATCCAGTTCCTCGTAGAGCTCCACCTTGGCGATGGAATCGAAGATGGGCAATCGCCGGAAGTATTCGAACTTGAAGGGGGGATTGCGGGAGATGTTCCCTGACGGCAGGCGTTTCTGGTGAGTGGTCTGGTAGTACTGGGCCTGGGTTCGCTCCACCCCGAAGACCCCAAAGCTATTGCGCCACCCCAGGGGGAACTCCAGGATGGAGAAGTCGCCGGGCTCCTGAGCCAGCGTGTTGTACCACGCGGGGACCCTGGCGTCTGTGAGGGGCATGGGCACAGATAGGTGTTCGAAAAGGAAAAGGGCCGAAAGGGCAGCCGAGACACCGACAACCGCAGCGCCGCCCTTTAGGCGCTGCACGATCGCGTTTGCAGCGAAGCCGACCAACACGGCCAGGCATAACATGAGTACGGCGCTGAAACGGTGGGGCACGCGATTGGCGTTGACGAAGGGGATGTAGTGCAGCACGATGAAGGGCAGAGGCACGTTCACCAGGAGCCCATCGAGGTCGAACGTGGACCGCCCGTTGATGTAGAGCAGTGGCCCCATGGCCAGCACAGCGGAGGCGAGGGCGCCCAAAGTCCACGCTTTGAGTCGGCCCCAGTACCTCACGCTGGCAAAAAGGGCGAGAACTAGCACGACCCAGCCCACGAAGACTGTGTTCACGTCCACGAAGCGAGCGGTCCCTTCACGTACTGCGATCAGCTCCTGCGTCCAGCCTCCTCCGAAGATGGGATGCAGGGCGGTGGGAGTGGTGAACCCGAAGAGATCCACCAGTAGCTTGTCAGAGTGCCCCCAGCCCTCCATGGCGTATTCGCCTCGCAAGAACTCTCTGACGATGGGATAGGCAACCGCGCCGTAGAGGACCAGGAAGGTCACTAGAAGGACGCCCAGGCGCTTGGCGAAGCCCAGGCTGGCCACCCGGCGCCGGCCCGCGAAGCCGAGCACGACCAGGGTCAAAAAGGCCAGGAAGACACCGAAGAGCATGTCACACAGCATAGCCAGCGCGGCAAACACCCCCGCCAGGACTGCGTTGAGCCATCGTCTCTCATCGAGGCTCTTGGTCAGGAAGAGAACGTACAGAGGCAGCCATTGCGTGGTCACTAGTTCGTTGTGGCCCAGGGCCGCGTAGACGAAGTGGTAGGACGAGAAGGCGTAGACCAATCCCCCTATGAAGGCTGCACATTCGCGAGGCGGAGCGGTGCCATTCGGCGGGTCTCTGCCAACTCGCAGCAAGTACCTCAGCAGCAGGTAGGTCCCATACCCGGACAAGGTGAGGGCGAACACGCTCATCAGGTTGGCGATCGCTGGCAGTGGCAAGAAAGGCTGCAAAGGAAGGGACATCAAGGCGTTGAACAGGTTGTAGGTGTAGAGGACCAGACTGATGCCCAGCGGGTAAAAGATGTAGTCGGAGAATAGGGGGCTGGAGTGGAGGTCAATTAGGGAGTGTTTGAACCACCACATGTTCCAGATGAAGGTGTACTCGTCGAAGGCCCAGATATCGGTGCCCAAAACGTGGGTGCTGAAATGGGTGACTAGCGGGTAGGTGAGGAGAAGGCTGAGGGCGGCATAGAAGGTGACAATGATGAACTGGGAGAGGGCTTTGTTTTGCAGTAGCTTGGCCAAGAGGCGCCTCCCGGCGGGCTTCTAGTCGGGGCTAATCTTATCACAGCCAAAGGTCCACAGCAACGGGCCGTGACGACCGGAAGCGGGACAGCGCTAAGGCCTCGAATACAGGGTCAACCGCTCTGTCCCGAAGCTGTAGTAGACCGGTGACCAGCCCCTTTCGATGAACCATAGGTCGAGGGAGCTATTCTGGGGCGGCAGGTCGTCAGGGATCAGCCAGACTCGGGGATGAGCGACGCTCACCCTGTTCAGAAGCGCCACGGTGTCTTGAGAAAGGGATTGCTCCCCCTCGAACAGCCCATAGCAGGGCAGATAGCCCTTGTAGTGATTCTGTAGGATGGCGGTCTCCGGCGGTGAGTTCTGAATGATCACGTCGGTGGTCTGGGAGTTAGTTTGGAGGAAGTGAAGCAGGTCCACATAGTCATCATGCCCGTCGTGCTTGTAGCGAGCAAGGCAGAGAGCCGTCCCGCCAGCGACGAGCAAGGGGAGAAGTACGAAGATGCAGGCCTTGGTAAGGGGTCCGGCTGTCTGTCTGCGCAGCACGAGCGCGAGCATGCAGGTGCAGATGGCGACGAGGAAGAGGCTCGCAGTCAGAGACAGCCAGTCCACAGTGAGGCTGGGCACGGTGTGCAGCCAAGCGAAATCGAGGTTCTCCGGCCGGAGAAAAGGCAGCGTGCCCAGGATCTGCGAGTAGCGAGGATGGAAGAAGGTGACAGGGTCGAAGAGCGGAAGACCCGTCTGGAGGAGCGCTTCCTGGTAGTGGATGAAATGGACGCTGGAGCCGAGTAACTGGATAGCGCTGCTGAGGGCAAAGAGAGCCCAGAACCCCGCCCTCATCACACCCCTCAGGCGCTCTAGCAAAGGCGCGAGCGGCAGGCAGAGCAGCGGGATGATGGGGACCAAGAATCGAGGACCCCAGGCGAAGCCGCCGTGCCACATGAACCATTTGCCGTACAACAGGACGTAGCCGAGCGAGACAAGCGCTACCAGCGCCGCTTCGAGGCGATGTCGCCGGAAGAAAGAGGGCAGGGCTGCGAGCGCCGCCACCAGAATCGGGCAGAAGAAGATTAGTCCCTTGCCGGGGCTCACTAGCAGCCCCGCGATGCCCAGGAGCCAGGGAGCCGAGAAGGACTCCTCGGGAAGATACCCGGTGGTCAGGGGGTTCCCAAAGCGGGCATAGTTGTAGAAGGCCATAGCCGCTGTCCAAAGCACGATGGGCAGAGCGAAAAGTAGGACCTCCCTCCAGGTTTCGCTGATCACCAGAGCCGGATCGGACCTCAGCACCGACCGGTCCAGCGCAGTGCGGTGGCGCAAAAGGGAGACGATCAAGACGGAGAGATAGATAGGGATGAGGATTGCATTCGCAAACCTGGTGGCCACGGCCAGGCCGAGACAGAACCCCGCGACCAGCGAAGACAGGTAGGAAAGACTCGGCCGCTGTTCGGCGCCAGGAAAGAGAAGGAAATAGGCGGCAGCCAGCAGACATAGTGCGGTCAGGGGCTCGCTGAAGAAGTACTTGGCGTAGGGCCAGGCGATAGTGCCCAGTCCGAAGACCAGGGCGGTCATGACCGCGGTTCGCTGCGCGTAGCCCAGATGCCGCACATACAGGAAAACCAGCATCCCCGTCAGTGCAGTGACCAGGGGGTTGAGCAGCATAGCGGTCTGCACTACGCCCCAGCACGGCACGACCAGACCCAGCCAGACGAGGGGGAGGGCCGCCAGCGACGTCCCCACGCCTTTGCGACTGTACAGGTTGCCGTCGAGGCCGAAGGTGCCCTGCTGAAGCCCCATCCAGCGGATCTGATTGATGTCGTAGCTGCCTCTCCTCACCAGGCTCTCTGCGACAGAGAACATGGCCTGTCCGTCGCTGGAGTGCAGGAACCCACTATAGCTAAGCAGGTAGACCGAGAAGAGGAAGAGAAGGAGTGCTACGGCGAGGGGCTTGTCACGGCGCTTGTCTTGCATGGTCCCGATGCAGTTCTACGTAGGTCAACCAGCGGACCTCTCCTTCATGGGCATCTCCCGTAGGCCACGGATAGAGATCCACAGACAGCAGTTCCCCCGCCAGCAGCGGGTGCCCATCGTCCGCGCCGCTTGTGGCGGGCATGGGGCGGACATCTGCGGAGGGGCGCACGCCGGTGTCTGGGCCGTCTGGCAATGCCTGGGCCCGAACCACGGTGCTGGCGGAGCCATAGACTCCAGCCTGGCGGCGACTGGAGACGTACGCCTGTCCCAATGGGTAAACGAGCGCACAGAGCGATACAGCGGTGTATACCAGCAGGGCGATCGAGGCCCGGCGGTGAAGGGTGGTCACTCGTGGAGATCTGACGTCGAAGAGGATGAGTCCGTATTCGAAGCTCAAGGCGACAAGCAGCAGAGTCCGCAAGAGGACCGTGGTCACCAGCAGCCACGTTTGGTCCGGAAGCACGATGAAGTAGACCGTGGCCTCCAGGAAGTTGATCGCATCCAGCAGAATGATGTAGGCCACACCTCTGAGATTGGGCAGCAGCAGCACCACGAAGGGGATCAACTGGACGATGAACTGAGGACTGTAGCCCTTACTGTAGAGCATGAACAAGTTCATGGTGAGCCCAGCTAGTGCGACCGATCTGACCTTGTCGGTGTAGTCTATCTTTCTGGTGTACAGCCATAGCAACAGGACGGCAAAAACGAGCGTGATCGCAGCCCAGGGCGCCGAGGAGCTATGCGTGTTGAAATCGCTGGGGACGCTCAGGCGATCAGCGGTCACCACGCCATATGAGTAGTAGCCATCCCACAACGCCCAGATCGTCTCCCATGACGATCTTCCGAGGAGGTTGGCGAAGAAGGCCCATAGAAAGCCCCTGTTGACCAAGGCGAAGGGCAAACCTACTCCCGCCAGAGCAAGCAAGGAGGCGACAAGAAAACCGACCTTGCGCCGAACGCCCTCCAGCACTCGCAGCCCTATGGGCAGGAGGAGTAGGGGGGTGACTTTGACCCAGAATCCGATCCCGGCTACGGCGCCGCCGGCGACACCTTTCCGCTTCAGCAGCAGATAGAGGCCCAGCAAGAAGAAGAACACCGGCAAGGAGTCGTTCCAGCCGCTCCACACGTACAGGGGAGCGAAGAGGCTCGCGTAGATCAGGGCGCAGATGAGGGCCTTCCCCCGGTCGTAGATCTCCTGGCCCAGCAGATAGATGAGTACGAAGTTGCCTATCTCGAAGGGCATAAAAGACAGCCCCAGGAGCGTGTTGTACCAGAGCCTGGGATCGGTCCACTGGGGGAGGAGTAGGCTGAGCCGGTAGACCCCCACCACCAGCCAGGCGAAGAGAGGCGGCCATTCCAGCCAGTAGTGCACGAACGGGTAAAGGCCGCGGTCCGACCACTGGGCAAAGGGCAGGTAACTGGTGTTGTAGTCGGAGTAATCCGCGAAGAAGCCGCCCGGCCGGTAGAGCAGCAGGGTCATGACCCGGAATGAGACGAACAGCACAGCGAAGAGCACGAAGGTGGTGTGCTGCTGATAGATTGCCCGTGCCCTGTTCATCATGGAGTGTGGGACCTCTATTGGCCCATTGGTCAGGCTAGCAGCACCTGGCGTGCCGCCCGAAGGAGCGTCGGCGGGTGGAGAAGCATGTTGGAGTAGGAGACGTTGGCCATAGGGCAGTAACACTCACCCGCAGCGATGCTGCGCCTCGCAGCCTCGGCGCGGTCGCCCAGCCAGATGGGTGCCAGGTCGTAGTCGGTGTCTCTGAGATTACCCAACGGCTCTGCGCGGGTACAGCAAGCCCAAACGTCGCCGTCAGGAGAGATATGGGCAGAAGCGAAGCCAGCGTAGCAGGGTATGACCTGCCTTCGCTCCAGGAGTATGCGCTTGGCCAGTTGATAGTACTGCGCCCTGAAGGCCTGAGTGATGGTGGCTAGCCCCGCGGAGCTACGGTTTCTGGCCTGCGCGGTGAGGAAATCCGCAACCTGTGCATACTGTTGGGGTGAAGGAGTGATATCCGCGTCCATGGTGCCCAACTCGACCCGTTGCTCGGCAACCTCGCTGATCAAGGAATCCGGCTGCAGGCCGGTCAGTTCAGCGTAGATCTGGGGCAGCCGTCCCACGTTGAACCGCGAGACGACGGTATGGATGCCCAGAGTAAGGCGAGGGTTCTCGATGGCCCTTAGCTGGCGATACGTGTCCAGCGCCTTGTCGTAGCTCCCGGGCACACCCCTGATAGCGTCATGCTCCTCTCCGATGCCGTCCAAAGAGACGTTGATGCCGAGGTCAACCCCTTCCGTTTCGCGCAGTATCTTCTCCACAGTGCCAGGGACCACGTTGGTCAAGAGGGCGTTGGTGGGGATGGTGATGATGGACGGCCGGCAAACCCTCACCGCTGCTCCGATGATCTCGGCGATGTCTTGGCGCAGAAAAGGCTCTCCCCCACTGAAGGTCAGATAGTAGGGGGCACTCCCGATCGCTCTGAAGACACGCTCCCACTCATTTGCGCTGAGTTCCTCGGCGGATTTCTGCCATACGTTACAGGTCTTGCAGCGGGAGTTGCAGCGGTAGGTAAGACTCACCACCAGGTTGAAGGGCAAAGGCCTGGGCCTGCCGAAGCGTCGGAAGGACGTGTAGCCAGGGAGACGGGGCAGAATTCCCAACATCTCAGCCTGTTTCCTCCCTGTACCACTCCAGGAACCGGCGCATGCCTTCTTCGATCTCGACCGTGGGAGCGTAGCCCAACAATCGCCGCGCTTTGGAGATATCGGCATAGGTCACGGGGGGTTCACTGGCTGGGAGGGGCGGCGCCACGATCTTCGCCTGGAGATGGAGCAAGCCCTCAATGATGGTCACCAGGTCGCGCATGACGATTGGCTGCGAGTTGCCTAGATTGAAAATCTCGAATCCATAGTCGGCATCGGCAGCCGAAAGAACTCCTGACACGATGTCATCAATGTAGGTCCAGTCCCGCCTGGGTCGTCCCTCATCAAAGAGGGTGATCTCGCGGCCTTCGGAGATGGCCTCCGTAAACAGGTAGGGTGTCATGTCGGGCCTGCCTCTAGGCCCGTAGACGCTGAACAGCCGCAGGGCGGTGCAGCGGAGGCCGTAGAGGCTGTGATAGACGTGGGCTAGCAACTCGCAGGCTCTCTTGGTGGCAGGGTAGGGCGCCAGGGGGCGGATGGCAGGATCATCCTCGGTGAATGGTACCTGAGCGCTGGCCCCGTACACGGACGAGGTAGAGGCCAGGACGAAGTTGCGCACCCTGTGCCTGGACGCGAGTTCCAGCAGGTTCAAAGTTCCTCGGACGTTGACCTCTTCGTAGAGCAGCGGATGTGCGACCGAGTTGCGCACCCCGGCCATGGCCGCCATGTGGATGACCTTGTCCGGCTTCTCGCTCTCGAACAGCTCCGCCATGGCGTCCACGTCGCGTACGTCGGATTCGTATAGGCAGAACGAGGCAGATGACTGCGCCTGCGCCAGGTTCTTTCGCTTTCGCTGGGGGCTATAGTAGTCGTTGAAATTGTCCGCGCAGACTACCGTGTCCCCTCGGGCAAGCAGGGCATCGACTGTGTGGCTGCCGATGAATCCAGCACCCCCGGTGACAAGGATTCTCATTGCTTGGCTACCCCTTGCTCCCCAGAAGGTACCGGTGATGAGCCCATACGGCTTTGAGCTGCCAGGGCAGGCGCAGCCGCTCCAGGAAGGCGTAGCCATCGACGGTGCTGCGAAGGTCCGGTCTCTTGCCGAGATAGTAGTCCATAGTGCTCCACTGCCAGTCATCGCCGCTGAACCGGTCGTTCAATCTGCGCGACCGAATGCCCAGGCGGCCAAGCAACTCAGCGGCGGGCATCACGGTGTCAGGCCAGGGAGGCACATCCAGCACGCCCTCTTCGACGAGGGTGAGGCCCTGCTCTGTTAGGCTACGCTTAATTAGGCCCATGTTCGCCCAACGCTCGTCAACGGAGTCGAAGAACTCTCGATCGACAAACAACTTGCGCAGCCAATAGCCGACCTGTAGGCGGTTAGGCATGGCCACGAAGACGAGTTGTCTTGACACCCGAACGAGCTCAGCCAACAGTCCCCTGGCGTCGGGCAGGTACCACAGTCCGGCCCATTGCCAGACCAGGTCGAAGGAATCGTCCTCGAAGGGCAGCTCCGCCAGGTTCTCGTGGGGCACGAACCGGCAGGGCAAGTTCAACTCTCGCCAGATGCGCTGCACACCCTCCAAGCGCTCCGCGTCCACATCCACCAGGGTGACCTCACAACCCCGTTGGGCCAGGTGCACACTGTTGATACCGGAGACGCCGGCCATGCCGAACAAGGGGGCCTCCAGGACTCTCACCACCTCGTATCCGTCGAGCAGGCGATCGAGATAATCGTTCAGGACGAGACGCTCGTACACCAACCCGAGCCCCTCGTTGTAGTCTGTGAGATACTTCTTCCAGCGCGGTTCGCCCATTTCCGGCGATCTCCTCACCAAGCCACGGAGCACCCTCCGAGGCAAAGCCACGGACAGGGCACTTGGCGCCGTCCTCGGTGGAAGCTCGAGCCCGGCACTGCGGGGATTATAACATGCGCTCCCTAAGACGAGCAAACGTTGCTGCCCCTGGCCGCAGGCAGGGTGGTGCGCCGTGCTCCGCCCCGCGGCGGGTGGATGCCGCCCGGTGTGCCAGCCCGTGCACAAGCGGTGCTGTATGCAGTGTCGCTATCTCGGCATGGCCCTCGCCGTCGGAGATGTGTCCTTGACCTCACTAGGCAATGATGGTATGCTTTCCCTGCCCGGCAGGGCCGACAAAGGGAGAAACGGATCGATGGTATGGGCGGGCCTACGGTTCTTAGCTGTTGCAGCCCTCATAGTGTTGTCCGGGTGCGGTCTAGCGCGGGGTGGCTCGAGCGTTGACGACATCGTACTGACGAGTGCTCTGGATGCTGACTACTGCCCTGTGGACGACGTGACCACATTCTCTTCTAGCGGCCCCTTCTATTGCTCCGCCAGGGTCTCGAACCTTCAGCCTGGGTCAACAGTGACCAGTCGTTGGTACTATGGAGGACAACTGGTGGAAGAGATCAACTACCAGGTCCAGGCCGGCGGGCACGGGTGCGTGGGTTTCGAGCTTACTAGTGCCCATGTCTGGCCTCGGGGTGGCTATCGTGTGGAGATCTATCTAGATGGGGAGCTACAGAGGATGGCCACTTTCGCGGTCACCTAGGTGGCCCGGGTCACCGTTCTCACCAATGGTGGGGGAGGAATGACATGGATTTCACGTTCGAGAAGAAGCACGACCTGCTTCGCCACGCGGTGCGGGAGTTCGCTCAGCAGGAGATTGCGTCGAGAACGGCTGAGATAGAGGAGACCCACGCCATACCTCTCGATCTGCGGGAGCAGATGGCGAAATTGGGTTTCTTCGGTGTTCCTTTTCCCAGCAAGTACGGTGGTGCCGGCGCTGGCGAGACGGGCTACTGCATCCTCATGGAGGAACTGATGCAGGGCAACCCATCAGTGGCAGTGATGGTGGGTGCCCACACCAGCATCGGAGTTACCGCCATCTATCTAGATGGCAACGAGAGGCTGAAGGAGAAGTATCTGCCGCCTCTCTGTAGGGGTGAGAAGATTGCCGCCTTCGCCTTGACCGAGCCCAATGCTGGTTCCGATGCTGCTTCCATCAGCCTCGCCGCCGTTAGGGAGGGCGACAGCTACATCTTGGACGGGTCCAAGATCTGGATTACCAACGGTGTGGACGCTGACATCTTCAGCGTCTTTGCTGTCACGGACAAAACAATGGGCTACAGAGGAGGACACACCGCCTTCGTGGTCGAGAAGGGATACCCTGGCTTCTCGCTGGGAACCATCGACGAGAAGATGGGCATCGTTGGCTCGTCGACAGCAGAGCTGGTCTTCGAGGGATGCAGGGTTCCGGCCGAAAACGTCATCGGCGAGGTGGGCATGGGTTTCCTGACCGCCATGCGCACGCTGGATCATGGCCGTCATGGGTTAGGGGCTGGGTGTCTGGGGGGTGCGCAGGGCGTACTGCGGACCTGTCTGGAGTACGCCAAATACCGGGAGCAGTTCGGCGTGCCCATCGCGCAAAAGCAGGCCATCCAGTTCATGATAGCTGACATAATCACCGAGATAGAGGCTCTGCGGTCGCTGGTGTATCGCGTAGCCTGGCTGGCGGATTCTGGGCGGCCATATCGGCAATTGGGTGGCATCTGCAAGCTATTTGGCTCAGAGGTGCTGTCCAGAGCCGTGGACAAGGGGGTGCAGATCCATGGCGCCTTGGGCTACATGAGGGACTTCCCGATGGAGCGGATGTATCGGGACGCCCGCATCACTGAGATCTTCGAGGGGGCTAATGAGATTCAGAGAGTTGTCATCGCCATGGAGGCCTTCCGTCAACTAGGCGTGCGCGTAGAGCCGTAGGAGGCGAAGCAGAAATGAAGGTGGTGGTGCTGGTCAAGCAGGTCTACGATCCAGCCACGGTGCGGGTGAGCCGCTCGCGGGGGGTCCTGGATACTCGCGAAGCGGACCTGGTGATGAATCCCGGGGACAAGTATGCCCTGGAGGAGGCACTCAGGCTCAAAGACGACAGGAAGGCCACCGTGGTCGCCATCAGCCTGGGGCCTGCGGAAGCGGACGACGCCTTGAGAGAGGCCCTGGCCATGGGCGTGGACGAGGCTGTACTTCTAACAGACGAAGCCTTTTCGAATGTGGACGCTTCGGCAGCAGTGAAGATTATCGGCGAAGCGATCAAGAGGATAGGGGACTTCGACCTGATCCTGACCGGCTTCAGAGCCGCGGGCGATGGGACCGGGGAGTTCGCCCCCAGGCTGGCGGGCTACCTGGGCTTGCCCCAAGTCATTCGAGCCAGCCGCCTGACCGTGGGGGATGGCAAACTGTCCGCGAGGCGGACTCTCTCGTCGGGATACGCGCTACTGGAAACGGATCTGCCGGCGGTGGTCGCGGTGGAGGAGGAAGCTAACCGACCACGTTATCCGAGTCTGCCGGGATCAATCGCCGCCTACGATGAGCACTCGATCACAATCTGGGGTACTGAGGACCTAGG
>DATEXS010000052.1:0-3024 GCA_035256725.1 Anaerolineae bacterium | reverse complement strand
CCCGCCTTCCTCATCGTGCAGGAAGATGATGGTATCCATGCCACCTTGCAGGCCGGATGTCTCCACTACGTAGGTCTGGCCCGCCTGGACGCCGAAAAAGACCCAGTCCCTGTCTTCAGGCTGGTGAATGGTGTGAGCCTGAGAGCTTCCCAGGAGTATCTCGTTGGCCTGCTCCAGAGTGTCATCCGGCTCGTACTCGTCCTCTTCCAGGACAAGAGGCTCGGATTCCGATACCCAGATCTCGTATCCTGTGTCCTCCAGTTCGGCATCCTCATCGAACTGCCTGACCTCAGCGAAGAGGGCCCCGTCCTCACGAGCGGTCCAGCTTAGCCGAGAAGCGAGGCTCTCATTCCCACCGTCGTCATCCTGGGCCAGCTCCGTCCCATCCTGGTCGTACAGGGTGACAACCGTGTCGCACTGGGAGCCAAGCCCTCCTGTTTCCACTGTGTATCTAACCCCTGCTTCCACCTGAAGCGATACGTAGTCGCGGTCTCCGGCCGGGCTAAGGATATGGGCCTGGCGATCCCCCTCGGTCCCCATGGGGCTTGCCTGCGCCAGAGTGTCGTCCGGCTCGAAGGGATCCTGGGCCGGCGGCGGGGTGGAGAGAGCCGGGGTAGGCGTACTGGTTGGGGTCGGAGTAGCCTGGGCAGGCTCGGTGGCGGTGGAAGTCGGGCTGCCCAGCATCAGAGTCTGGAAAGGTCGAGAGGGCATCAACTCGTCCAGCAGCATAACCCCAACCAGGGAGCTGCAGCAGAGTAACAAGGCGGCGATGAGGGCGGTGGCGATCCACGGCCCCGAGCTCTGGTCGTGCTTTTCATCCGCCATGGTTGAGGAGCTTGCTCTGCCTGCAGAGCGGTTCAGACTCTGGCCACAGGCGCGGCAATACGCGCCGTCGCGTGGATTCGTTGCTCCGCATTCAGGACACAGCCTGGTCATTCCTCGCTCTCCTTCGGTCAAGGGGGGACCCGCCAGTCCCGGAGCATGCTGGGCCTAGGCACCGGCGGTCTCGATCTGCAGGCTATAAGGCTCATTCTGGCTGAAACCGGAGAAAGACCGCACCACGACGTAGTAAGTCCCTGGCGCTAGGCCGCGCTCGATGGTCTCGCGGTCTATCGCCAGTTTGGAGGAGGCCAGGAGCTCCTCTGCCGCGCTGTAAAGGAAGATATCGTAATCCGCCACCGCGGTGATCTCCGTGAGCCTGATCCGAAGAGTCTGGCTTTGATCGATCTGGAAGAAGTAGACGTCCTCATCTCCCTCATCCCAGATGTAGGAGTGGTACGCTTGTCCGAATGTGAGGGGCCCGGTGGCCTGGGCAAAAGAATCGTTTGGTTCGTAGTTGTCCTGCCCACTGGGCGTGGGTGCTGGTGACAACCCCAGGCGCAGCGCGTAGGACTCCGTCTCGCTGAAGTTGTCGAAGGGCAGGACCACTACGTAAAAGACACCGACGCTGCTGGTGGTGTACTCAATGTGTTCCTCCTGCTGACCGGTGTTGGAGGAGTCCGCCAGGAGATCTTCTTCGCCAGTGACCAGATACAGGTCGTAGTCGGTCTCTGGAGGTATATCGGTCAGGGAAAGCTCAATGATCTGGGGCGTGTCGATCTCCAGGTAGAAGAAATCGAGGTCGTCCTTTGAGCTAATGAAGCCAAGATACTCCTCTCCCAGAATCAGAGGTCCGGCGGCTTCCAGCATAGAATCGTTGGGCTCATGGAGGTCTTGGCGAACCGGCGTCGCGGTCGCTGCGGGCTCCGGCGTCGGAGTTGGCGTGGGCTCCACCGGCGACGGCGTCCACGTAGGCGTGGGCTCCGTCAGGGAACAGGCCGTCAGGAGCCACACTGCCGCAGCCAGAGCCAAACCCACCGCCATGCTGAGGGGCCGCAGCCCAGCCGCGAAAGGGCCTTTCCTTGGCCACGCTCTCCTGACTTGCTGCTCCTGGGGGGGGAGCACTGGGGAGGGGAGAAGTGCAGAGCTCGACAACGCGCGCCGCGCGTGCTGAGTCATTCGCGCTCCTGCACGGCCATGATCCGGTCCTTGTTCAGACAAAGGACGATGCCCCCTTTCAGGGTAAGCCCATCCACCGCCAAACATACAACCGAGGGGCTGGTGATGGCGATGAACTGCTCCCTGATGGCGTCCATAGCCTGGCTGAGGGTACGCTCGCGGATGATGTGGATGACGCCGTGTGCCGCGAAGGGGCCGGAATAGAGGATGACCTGTCGGGGCACTTTGTGCACGGTCGTGAACTCGGATGTCTCCACCCGGGTCTCTTGTACGAGCCAGACGAAGGCGATCTCGGCCTTGTTGAGCACAACACTCCGGGCGGCACTGGGCTGACTCTTCCCCCATCGAGACAGTGGCATCACCGACGCGTTTTCGATAGTCAGGTAGGGCGTTTGGACTGTGTTGAGGACGTCCAGGAGGCGACGGGGAGGCAGAGCTCTGACCTCTCCCCTCACTTCCAGTTGGTCTGTGTAGGCTAAGACCTCATGTACGGCTGGGGCCATGTCGTCCATCTGACTGTCCTGGGACCGGGTTGATTGCTGAAACCGAGGCTGTAAGCGATTTTACCACCGTTGACGGGGAGCGGCAACGGCGCAGGTTGCTGGGGGGGATCGGCGGCGCTTTGCGGCTGCCAGAGAGGCCCACACGTCTCAGGAGCGTCGCAACTATGGCTGGGCGGGACTAAGGCCCCGACGAGTAGACCCATTCCTGGAGGGACGCCGTCCATTCGGGAGGGAGCCCGACCTGCTCCAGATAGGGCCACAAGATGCCCAGGCCCTCTCTGATCGTGTAGTAGCTGCGCAACTGCAGGTCGATGTCATCCACGTTGGTGTTGGTAGGACTGGTGTAGACGGTGAGGCCCTCTTTCTCAAAGAAAAGCTTGGCCCGATAAACGTGCAGGGGATGGCTGACCACGATGGCGGTCTGCCAGCCGTGCTGTCCCATGAGCGCGGCCACCTGGTGCGCGTCTTCCGCGGTATTGGCGGAGCCATCAGCTAAGTGTATGGCCTCGGCTGGGATATACAG
>DATEXS010000051.1:0-5631 GCA_035256725.1 Anaerolineae bacterium | reverse complement strand
TTTCCCAGCAACAGACTGGGCAGCGTGGCGCGCTACTTGGGCGTGAACACTTGCGGCGAGCACCGGGCCTTGGTCGACGTGCTCACCACCAAAGCGTTGCTGGAGCAAATGCTGATTGACCTGAGCGAGGTTGGTGTTAGTACGCTCGACCATCTGGTGGCGGCGCAAGGAGGCCCCCTTGGGTGGCCCAGGCGAGAGTCGATACCTCTGCCTCCAGAGATCCAGGAGGCCCTGACCGGTGACGGAAGGATCTGGATTCGATACCTCTCGGCTGGGGGTCGAGAGACACACCGAGAGGTCACCCCTTTGCGAGTCACAGTCCGGGGAGGTTACCTGTACCTGGTGGCCGTGTGCCACCTGCGCAACGAGCAGCGCACTTTCCGGCTGGACCGCGTTTTGGAGATGGCGCCGGCAGTATAGTTGCCTCGCTGTCGCCAGTCGGAAGGGTCAGCAAGCCGGATCTCGCTGCGCGAATCTCATTCGTGGGCCTGTCCACAGGTCCGTTTGGGGCTGAGTCTGCTGGATGCTGGGGCGCGCGTACCTGCAACGGCTGTGAAAGCCTGGCATCACGGCGCGGTTCGCGCCCTTTCTCAGTCGGGAATCCCTGAATTGTCCCGAAACAGGTCCAGGACCCGTTGGGCCATCTGGTCGCGATTGGCCTCGGTGAGCTCCAGGACGCAAACCTGTGGAAGCGCTGTCAGTTCTTCAACCCAGCGGTTCCGGCCGCGCATCACGGTGCCCACCACACACCGGTCACTACGCACGGCATCCATCACGGCCTGACGGAACTCATCGGAGAACAGCTCCATCTTGCCGATCTCGTCTATCACCACGTATCGAGCCTGGTGAACAGCTCGCCGCAGAGACGCAACCCCTATCTCCTCAAGGTCTCTAAGGTTCACGCCGTACTTGCTTATGCGCGGCGCACCCTTGATGTCCACGTGGGCCAAGATGCCTTCGTTGCCCGCTAGGGTTACGATTTTGAAGCCCTTGCGCTGGCCATGTTCTCGTATCTCTGCTGTGTAAAAGCCTCCGGCCGCAGCGCCAAGCGCTTCGGCAATCTTCCTGATCACTGTGGTCTTACCCACGCCAGGGCGCCCAGTAAGGAGAATGGTGTGCCCCATTGTTCCCTCCCATCGACCTCGGTGCATACCGCAGAACGCCTTGCGGCAGTGGTACCCGCGGCGCACCCATGACGTCCAAGTAGGCCGAGATGCCTTGTCCCTCTCCGTGGGCGACCCTACCAACCAATGACCACGCCATGGCCAGGGACGGACGGCGGGCTCAGCGACGGTCCGTCATCGCGCCGATGCGTCGCTACAGCCCGATCGGCGTAGAGAGGGTGGCGGACTCGTGCTTTCCCCACAAGCCTGGCATGCGTCTGCCTGCATGGACTGGGCTCGAGAAGGGGCCGTTGTTGCGTGCCGCCAGTGCGACGCGCAAAAGACAGGATCCGAAGTATTGTGTACCGCGATGCCGGCAGATTCACCCGTAAGATTGCCCTAAGATATATGGGCCCGGTTTGGTCGACGGCACCGAGCCGAAACCCGCGCCGGCTGGGCCTGGTCGTCATTGTCCGCTGGTATGGAATGGGTGTCAAGGCAGCCTGGGGGGAAGCTTGCGGAGGGCTCTTCAGTAGGGGGTGATAACGGCGGAGAGGGGGACTGTGGGCGCAGTTTCACCGCAGGCCGCCACACGTTCGTCTTGCGCGGCGACGTGTCTGGAAAATGATTTGACGGTTTCGTCATTCTGTGCTAACATGCCCAAGTGAAGAAGGATCTGTCCTTGCGGGTCTGATCAAGGGCGAGCCAATTCCAGAGGGAGGATGGACAAGTGAGGCAAAGAAAGAGACGATGGGGAATTCTAGCCTTCATGGCCGGTGCGCTGGTAGTGGCGGCACTGCTGTCCTTTAGTTCCAGTGCCTGGGCCACACCGGCTAAGGAGAATGCTCGGCAGCAGAGCGTGCCGCCCATCAAGACGGCCGACATGACAGTCGTCTGCCCCGGCGAACAGTTCGTGTTCGAGATCACATTCACGGCTGGCCCGGAGGACTGGTACGGCGTGGTGGTCACGGACGAGATGGATCCATACCTTCGGATCGATGGGGTCTGGACGTCTCAAGGTACGGCCAGCTATGCGGGTCAACTAGTCACGGTGGATGTGGGCCACGTGACGGCAGGGTCCAAAGTGACTATCAGGATCACATGCACTGTCCGTGATGCAGCGCCGGCGGGATTCCGGATCGACAACACGGCCTCTGTGGTAGTTGAGGACCCGTCGCTGGTGTTCGACCCTCGTTCATACATAGTGGTGTGCGGCGAGTTTGTGCCCGAGGCGGGCAGTCTGTTGCTGCTGGCAAGCGGTCTGACTGGACTGGTCGGCTACGGCAGCCTTCGTTGGGCCAGGCGCAGAGGATAGCTGCGCCTAGAGACCAGCGAGGATCGGCGTATCGCCCTGCGCTGTGGTTCCTGGGCGCCGCACCAGTCGGCGCGATGCCAGTCTCCACCGATCCGCAGGGACCTGGCTGTAGCCCACGCTAGACACGTCTCCGGCAGGTACTGCTAGGAGTGGCGTGGCCGATTCGAGCCCCGGCTGAGCTACTCGATGGTCATAGCCAGTGATGAGCGCGACCGCGGCACGGCAGACGGTGGTCGCGCTTTTGGTTGTCCGGTGATTGGGGCGTTTGGGGGCGCTTGAGTTTGTCAAAGAGAAGGAGGTTTGATGACGGAAAGCACTGGCAGCATCACATACTTTGAGCGACCCGGCAAGGAGAACACCGAGCGAACACTTCAGATTGCCAAGGCGCGTGCTGAAGAGCTGCGTCTGCGCCAGGTACTGGTCGCTACTACGAGTGGTGATATGGGCCGAAGGGCCGCGGAGCTCTTCAAAGACTACGACCTGGTGGTGGTGACCCATTCGACAGGTCTAGGCAAACCCAACTTCCAGGAACTCAGCGAAGAGAACAGGCAGGCTATCCTCCTCCAGGGTGCCCGTATCCTCACCTGCCAGCATGCGTTCGGGGGGGTCAACAGGGCGGTTCGGCGCAAGCTAAGTACCTATCAACTGGACGAAATCATCGCCTATACATTGCGGGTCTTTGGCGAAGGGATGAAGGTAGCCTGCGAGATCACTCTGATGGCCGCTGACGCGGGGCTGATTCGCACGGGAGAGGCCGTATTGGCTATCGGTGGAACGGGGCGTGGCGCGGACACGGCGGTCATTCTCCGAGCCGCCAACGCTCAGGACTTCTTCGACTTGCGGGTGACTGAGATTCTATGCAAACCGCTCTTACTCAACGCCCCACAGCCGGAGGTTTAAGGTTAGGGGTATTGCAGCGTGATTCGGACTGTTGTATACTGGTGTTTAGGACCGGCGACGCTGCGGCGCAGGCTTTGCCGCTCTGCGGTGTGAAAAGGAGGTGGCTTTAGCGAAATTGAGAGGACGTGCGGCCGAAGTTCAGCAATGAGGTCTCTATCCACTGCTATGTGCCGGCAGACTGGCGCAGATGCCGGACCTAGCTTTGGTCGTAAAGGGAGGAGTGATGAGAATCCGAATCGGGATAGGAGCATTCCTGGCGGTAGTGGCGCTGTTGGCGGCCGTTGCGGTTTTGCCCTCCATCGCCGGCCCAGCAGGCAATCTGCTGGCCAATGGCGACTTCGAGGGCGTTTTCGGCCCCGACGGGGTGGCCTATGGCTGGCACAAGTTCGACAACGGTGGCGAGATGACGGCCGGCTGGTACGACGACACTTGGCTACCTGTGGTGTATGACGGCGCACATTCCCAGTTGATCGAGATCAACACCTTCCACCGGGGGGCATCCGATCCCAACCGGTTTGCCGGAATCTACCAGACACTGGCTGTGAAGGCGGGCACTACGTACGAGCTGTGTCTGAATGGCATGCTCCGTTCTCTATCGGGCGACCCCGATCCGATGAGCTGGGGGTACACCGCTCAGGTGGGGGTTGACCAGGCGGGAGGAACGGACTGGTCAGCGCTCACCGTGGAGGACTGGACGGACTTGCCGTGGGATACGGTCTATCCGCGTACTGAGCCCGGTGAGGAGATGGACTCCTTCTGCATGAACATCAAGGCTGAATCCAACAGCTTGACTCTCTTCATCAGGCTGTGGAAGAAGTGGCCTACCGAGGGAAGGGAAGTCCTGCTGAACGTGGACGAGATAACGTTCGAGGGATAGGGGCTCAGCCAGCCAAGACTCAACAGTGGTAGGTCGATCGCAGAGGTCATCGAGTGAGACCTCTGCGATTGTTTTTGTGGGGCCTGGAAGCTATAATGTGCACGTTTGCAGACGGGATGGTGCGGCGTGGGCAGGCGGATATCTCGTCGTGAGAAGGCCACACTGCTGCTGGCTCTACCCCTGGTGCTCGTCTGCGTGACTTCGAGCGCTCTAGCCATAACCTACGTGTTCTTCGGGGCGGGAGTCCCACAGGTGAGCGTTCTATCACCGCCCAGTGGGTGGATCGGGGAGGCCGGGCAACCCCTTGCGGTTCAGGTTGTGGTCACGGGTCGGGGTCTGGTCAGGTCTGAGTTGTTGGTTGATGGACAGCTAGTTGATTCTGTATCGAGCCCTCGTGTGGCCGGGGCGACCGTTTGGTCCGTCGCGCATTCATGGCTCGCCTGGCCTGCTGGACAGCATCGACTGAGTGCCCGCGTGTTCGATATCTCGGGCGCAGTTGCCGAGTCGCGCTCTGTGGTCGTCGCCATGGTGCCAGGCGGCACTATCGCCTTCTCCAGCAACCGCACAGGGCCTTATGAGATCTACTCCATGCGTACAGACGGAAGGGAGCTGATGCGCCTCACCGGTGGGGAGGGCGAGAAACGGCAGCCCTCATGCGCGACAAAGGCTGGGCTGCTTGTTGCGTCGTCCACCGTAGGGCGCGCCTCGGAGATCTATCTTATCGAGGCGGAGACCCCGAGTGGCCGGAACCTGACATCCAGTCTTGGCGGTGACTACTGGCCGCGGTGGGCGCCCGAGGAGCGGACCATTGCCTTCGTATCCGACCGCTACGGCCCTAGCCAGCTGTTTCTTATGGACCAGGACGGAGGCCACCAGACGCAATTGACGACCGAGGAGTTCCCTCTGGAACAGCCCAGTTGGTCTCCTGATGGTTCGACACTGCTAGTTGCCGGACAGAGAGAAGACAACTGGGACGTCTTCAGTGCGTCGGCACGAGATGGGCGCATGACGCGCCTCACGGACGATATTGGCCAGGACTCCCAGCCTTCCTGGTCGCCCCGCGGGGATGAAATCGCCTTCACCTCAGAAAGGGAGGGCAATCGGCAAATCTACCTGATGCGGGCGGATGGCAGCGACCAGAGGCGCATAACTGCGTTTCCATGGGGAGCAGAACTGCCCCAGTGGTCGCCAGACGGGGAGTGGATTCTATGCGTGGCCTACACCGGGCGCGGCAGTGGGCTGGATAGCCGGGAAATCTACCTGATGAGGCGCGACGGCAGCGACCAGATGAGGCTGACCGATAACGCCTTCGATGACACAGAGCCGGCCTGGTGCGAGTGGCAGGAAGGACGGTGACAGGAGATAGATAAGGACGTTGAGGGAGGGTCAGGACGCGCGAGGCCGGC
The DNA here is from genome assembly GCA_035256725.1 of Anaerolineae bacterium. Lineage (GTDB taxonomy): Bacteria > Chloroflexota > Anaerolineae > UBA7937 > B3-Chlor > JAUVXJ01. The sequence goes on along the minus strand of DATEXS010000051.1, from coordinate 30 downwards.
CGTCGAGTCCTACAGCCAAGCGCATAGTTG
>DATEXS010000050.1:0-2484 GCA_035256725.1 Anaerolineae bacterium | reverse complement strand
GACGAAGGCTGTGCAGAGCACGTCGTTGACCCGCTACTGAGAGAGCCTGTACTCCTTCTATGCGCTGATGGGCGCTGCTGCCTAACAGCGCACATTGGGCCATTATAACCTCCCCTAGGAGGACTTGTCAAACACGGTGCTTGGGCCGTAGTTCGGGGCAGTCTTCCGATCTGACCTCGTTGTCATGGCGACGAGCTCTGTGGCGGTGTACGCGACGTCAGGCGGGGCACAGCGAGGCGCTCCTGCACTGGGGTGAGCCGAGTGCAGGAGCGCCTCGTAGGGTGCCCAGGACCCGATACCTTCCCGGGGTGGCCAAAGGCGGCCTGGCTTCGCAGCGCCTGGTTGTTCAGCCGCGGCCCCGCTCAGGCGGCCGCGGCGATAGAGTTCAAACGCCTTGCAGACCCAGCTGCGCCAGGGTGGTGCACGACCTCAACGGACTCATGGAGGGTTGCCCGTTTCCGGCTTCACTCCACCTGAGTTGCACAAAACCCTTGTACGTGTGATAATAGTCGGCCGTGAGACGATGAAAAGGGGAGGATGTTGGAGAATGGAGAGGTTCACAGGCTGCGCGGCTCTGTCCCTCATAGTGGTGATGGTACTGGTCTTGGGCTGCGCAGGCGAGGCGCCTCCAGCGGAGACACCTGTGGTCACTCCCAGTTCGGCCGGAGAGTTGGCAGCGCTGGTCAACGGTCAGCCTATCGTCATGGAGGAGTACGAGAAGCAGGTTGCCCAGGTGGAAGCCTTTTTCGCGCAAGAGGGGCTTGACCTGGAAAGCGCAGAGGGGCGTGAAAGACTGGCGCAGGCTCGTCGCCAGGTCTTGGAGCAGATGATCGATCAAGAGTTGATCAGGCAGGCAGCCGCCGCGATGGGCGTGAGCATCTCCGAGAGCCAGCTAGAATCCAGTCTTCAGGAAATCATTGATCAGTCTGGTGGGCAAGACAGGTTCGACCAGTCGCTCCAGGCGATGGGTAACACCTACGACGACTTCCGGCAGATGCTTCTGGACCAGTTGCTCAGTGAAGGTGTCTACGGTGCGGTCACGGCATCGATTAGTTCGACTGCTGAGCAGGTCCATGCGCGGCACATCCTTGTGGCCACCAGGGAGCGCGCGGAGGAGGTATTGGCCAGACTTCAGGCTGGGGAGGATTTCTCCTACCTGGCGCGGGAGTACTCGGAGGATATCAGTTCGCGGGAAACGGGAGGCGACGTGGGTTTCTTCCCGCGAGGTATCATGCCTCCGGAGGTCGAAGAGGTAGCCTTCTCTGCCCAGGTGGGCGAGGTAAGCGGGGTTATTGAGTCTCAGTTTGGATTCCACATCATCCAGGTGCTCGAGAAAGAGGAGCGCGAGATCGCCGTTGAGGTCTTCGAGAATCTGCGCCAACAGACCTTCATGCAGTGGTTGCAGCAGCGGAGAGAAGGATCAACTATAGAGCGGTTGGCCGAGTGAAGACCGCAGCGCGTGACCGATGTTGAAAGGAGCAGGGTAGGGCAAACTGGCAAGAACTGCTCAGTCGGAGAGCCGCCGGGGAGGCGACCGGCTGCGGCTCCTGGCTAGGAGTCCCGTGCAAGGGGCGCAGCGCACGCCCCCCAGTCGCTGTGGTTGCGGACGCGCGTGTTACTAGACAGCGCGGAGCCCATCTGGTATACTTGGTCATTGTGGGGCGGCAATGGGCCGCTTCATTGTCCTAGAGATGCGGAGAAGGCAATCTATGCAATTTGGTGGCCGAGGCGACCCGAGACGGACATGCCTCTTGCGAGGCATCATCGGGTTACTGGCGCTTTTTGTGATCATAGGGGTGCTGAGCAGTGGCGCCTATCTCTATCTGCGGATGAATCGTAGCTCTAAAGGAAGTCTGGCCGTTGATCAGCTACGCACCGAGGAGGTTGAGCCGCGCCTGGCGTTGGGCACGCTGGCAGGTTTGAGCGACCTGGAGGTTGTGAACCGGGGCCTCGCGGAGGGCGAGTTGGAGACGGCCTACGCCAGCACCCTCTTCAGTACGCAGCTGTCTGACAGAGAGAGTATCGGAAACCTGTTGCTGATTGGGGCACGCCGCGCCGTTGGGGAGGACAAGGCCCGTGCGCAGTCCTGCTATGAACAGGCCAGTTTGATATCCACCTTGAGTGCGACGCTGTCCGATTTTGGCAGGGCCAGCTCCTTTGTAGAGATCGGTGGACGATTCGCCGAGTTGGGTGAGAGGGAAGAGGCTGTCTCCAATTTCGATCAAGCGTTCGCCTTGGCCGCGCACAGCCCTTTCATCAGAGAGCCGCTTCGGGCGGATCTCCTGGGCCAACTGGCTGAGGAATATGAGGACCTCGGTCTACGCGAGAAGGCTGAGGAGTGCGGCGTGCTGGAGGCGGAGATCAGGTACACCACGGCGGAGGGCGAGAGCCCTGGGCAGGGAAATCCGGAGCAGCCGGTGGCCAACTTCCTGACCGGGATTCCGGCGCCATCGGCAGCGATGGTTACCTCCTACGAGGAGCGAC
>DATEXS010000049.1:0-2155 GCA_035256725.1 Anaerolineae bacterium | reverse complement strand
CGGCCAGGCTGTCCCCGATCTCAGCGAAGGCCTCCGGACGCCACAGCTTGACCGGAGCTCCCGCACCAGGATGTAGGCAAAGAAGGCCTCTCCCGGTCTGTGCGTCCTGGAGGAGGGCCTGAGCGGATCGCACGGCCTCCGGCTGCGGATGGAACTCCAGCGGGCCCGGTTTCCCCAGAGGGTGGCCCAGGAGCGCCGCCACCAGATGCATGTTCTGCTCGACCTCGTGTCTGCCCGCGGCATAAGGCACGCGCTCGGTCAGAAAGGGTGCCACAGTTGGTAGATCGTAGCCTATTCGCCCGGGGATCGCTGCCCAATAGACAAGCATTCCTCCCCACCAATGATCGAACCGCATCACAAACGCTACGTCGCAGGGTGTTGATCGCAATGCCCGAGCCTGACGCCACAGCAGGAGATAAGGCTCGAGCAGGTGCTTCTTGGGACGTCTGGCGAAGCCAGGAAAGGGACAGGTAAGGACTTCATCCACATGGGGGTTGTTGGTGAGCACCTGGGCAGCCCAGGGCCCGACCATGCAGGCGATATGCGCATCAGGCAAAGCTGCTCTCAGGGCCCTGATGGCAGGCGTGGCGAACAGCACATCGCCAACGTGGTCTGGGCGAATAAGGAGGATACGTCGAGGGGTCTCCATTCCGGAAGGCGCGGCTGGCTGGACCCAGGGCCTGGAGGCACGGGCGGCAGCTCGCAGGAGGGGGGCACGCAACCTAGCCTTCATATACCCGCTCCAGCAATGGGGTAATCTGCCTCCAGTCGTGCTTGGACACAGCCAGAGCGCGGGCCGCCACCCCCAGTTCCCTCCGCCTGTTGGGGTCGTTAATCAGGCTAATGACGGCGCTCGCAAACGAAGTCGGGTCGTCGGCGACCAGGAGGTGGCGGCCGGCGTCCACCTCAATGCCTTCGCAGCCCAGAGAGGTGGAGACTATGGCCTTGCCCATGGACATGGCCTGCAATAGTTTCAGGCGAGTGCCGCCCCCCACTTTCAAGGGCACCACGTATACGGCAGAGCGCGCGATGTAGGACCGCACATCATCTACGTACCCAGTGAGGGTTATGTTGGGCAGTTCCCGCACGGCTCTCAAGCGGGGGTGAGGGTCTCTGCCCACCACCGCAAGCGATGTCCCCGGTGCTTGTTCGCGAATGAGAGGGAGTACGTCCCGTGCGAACCAAAGGATGGCGTCGACATTGGGACGAAAGTCCATCTTGCCGGTGAAGACAAGCTCCAGGTCGGACTCCATCTCCGGGCCTGCCGGCTGGAAGTAATCGGTGTCCACCCCATTGGGGACTACCACGCACTGGAGTTCGGGTAGCAGGAGCTGCAGCGCTTCGCGGTCGGCCTGGGAGACGACCACGACCTCGTCCACCTGCCGACAGACTTTTGCCTCGTATCGCTGAAGCTTGCGCCATTGAATCAAGGAGTAGAGTGCTCCCAGCCATCTGCGGGGCTGCCTGACGTCGGCCTCAAAGGCCCTTCTCTGTAGCAGATACTCGGCGTTGATGTCGTCGAAGACGACTCGGGTGGCAGGACCAGGCATGGTCTTGGCAATGGCCTGTCCGTACTGCGCCATCTCGATGGCTTCCACCTGCACAGCGTCGAATCGCTCACGGTTGAGCAAGACCCGTAACTGATTTGTGAATACCTCGGAGGGAAGACGGTGGGCCATGTCGGGCAGGGACGAGAAAAGTACAGAGAGCGCCCGCTGGGCAGCAGAGCGATGGGGGGGCGATACCGTGGTCACGCCGGCGCAGTACTGAGCGAGGGCATCCACCCGCATGGGGGCGTCCTGTCCATCGGCGAAGGAGAGAAGGTGGATCTCGTGGCGCGGGGCCAGGTTCTTGATAAGATTGTAGGTGCGGAGGGCCGCTCCCTGGTGAGGAGGATACGGAAGGTCGGGAGTGAGGAACAGCAATCTGGGGCTCATCGCACCAAGCGGTGGTACAGGTCGAGAGTCTGACGAGCGGCCTTTTCCCAGGAGAAGACCTTTGACCGCTTCAGGCCCTTTTCGGACAACTCCGCATGGAGTGCCTCGTCGGTGAGCACCCTCCACATGGCTACCGTCCAACCCTCTGTGTGCTCGGGCGCGACCAGGAGGCCTGCATCGGCCACAACCTCCGGAAGGGAGGACACGTTGGCCACGAT
>DATEXS010000048.1:0-2707 GCA_035256725.1 Anaerolineae bacterium | reverse complement strand
CGGACACGTCTGGCGAGGTGATCCGGATGCGCTTCTGTTCCGGGTCCCAGATGACCTTATAGCATCCGTCGCCCAGGATGGCGGCATCGACCTCCGTCTCGTAGTCGAGCTGCTGGATGGCGTTCTGGTCGTGGACGTTGCTGAGGAGCTGCTCGGCCTTGCGGACCCTAGCCTTGAGCTCGTCGGTGTCCTGGGTGGGGAAGCAGGCGACGCCCAAGCCCTGCATCAAGAAGCTGGTGATCTTGTCTATGGAGACCTTGGCGTAGTTGAAGACCAGCTGTCGGTTCCGTGATGTCTGCTGCCACTGGCTGCCGTTGTAGAAATCGAGGTTGGTCTTATAGGCGGCCAAGCGGGTGGTGTCCATGCGGTTTAGCTGTGATGGCGCGAATTCAGTCATCTCTCAAGCCTCCTTTGGCTGATCTGGGGCTGAAGTCCCTGGCGGCCTCTGCGACCAGGGCGAGACTCATTAGGAAGTCGTCATGTCCTTCGGACTGGTCGACGTAGAAGTTCATGGTCTGGTTGGGGCGGTACTGGGACCGGGCCTGTTCTAGCTGAGTGAGCAGTTCGCGGTATTCGTTGGAGCCGTCCTGCTGGTAGACTCTGAGGCGGCCGCTGTTGATGAACGATAGGAGCTCGAATCCCATGTCGCTCTTGCTTTTCTGCGTGAAGGTGAATGGCACGATTCGGCTGCCGAGTTCCTTTCTGAGGAAGCTGGCCACTGGCTGGCCGATTCCGGTGGCGTCGACCAGTAACTTCTGGCATTTCCACTTCCTGAGGGTCTGTACTATGAGAGGGTAGAGCTGACTGTGTGGCGTGCCGGTCCACTGGTAGTGCTCGACAACCTTAATGCCCAGCTCGGCCAAGGTAGAGGTGGGCCGCTGGATGGTGTCGATTTCGGCGATCGTGATGACGGTGGAGTCCAGCTTCTGTCGGCTGGCTGTGAGGGCTTCCTCTTTGGTCTCCTCCCTCTCGCCGGCCAAGTCGATGCCGGCGATGTAGGTCTTTCCTTCGTCCGGTTCGTTTAGCCTGGGATGGCTACCGAGCATGCTTAGGATTTGCTGCCGGGTCAGGAATCCTCCCCCTCCCTTGATGGGCAGTAGAAGGTACTGGGTGCGAAACAGGGGGTGGTCCTCGCCCAGCCTGGCTCGCTCCCCCTCTACGTAGGCCTGGTAGTCGGGGTTGTGCCTGGCCACCTCCTGCCAGTCGTAGCGGAAGTGGCGTTTGATGCCGTCCTTCTTTTCCATCTCGAGGTTGAGCTGCTTAACTTCCTCCAGCAGGGTAGAATCGTCCCAGGTCGTACCGTAGTGGACGGTGGTGACGTTGGTAGAGGAGCCCATGGGCCGGAACTCCTTGGTGTACTTCTCCTTGCTGACGTCCTGCGACTCGTCGATTTCGAGGAGAATGTCGGCGGTGTGTCCAACGACGGAGGCGTGTTCCTCGGCCGAGAGGAATACGGCCCTGGCGGCTGCCAGGCAGATGATATACCCCATCTCCGTGCGATAAATGCGATCGTAGCCGAACTCGTCAAGCCTCTCTTTGAGCCTGGCGATAGATATAACGGTCTGGGGCTTGAAGGTCGGTGAGCACTTGACCAGGCTGCCTCCCGTCTCCATGAAAAGCGTCAGGAGAATAACCTCAAGATGAGCTGAGAGCTCGTTCTTGCCTCCCTGCCTGGCGATCTCCACTGACAGGGTGAGGCCCCGGTTGCTCTGGATGCTATCCAGGACTGCTATAACTACCTCCCGTTGATATGGCCTGAGTATCATTTCCTGGCTATTCCCGTTCCTATACCTATACCGAGAGGCACGACCAGCTCTGCCAGAACCTTGTGAACGGCCTCCTTCAACGACTTCTTCTGTTCCTTTGATATCTGATACCGGGTCCTGATCAACCGAGCGATGGTATTGGCTGCTTCGAGGTGAAGGTCGACCCTGTCCGGGTGATTCTCGGCGAGTTCCTTAAGCTTTACCCGGAGGAAGGCGATCTCCTGGTCAATGCCTTCAACGAGGGACGCTTCATCGAGGTCAAGCTTTTCGGCCTCGGTCAGTGCCTGGCTGTAGAAGCCGTGCTTACGAGCGTTTTGATTGCCCTTGGGGGCGCCTCTTTTTGCCATTTTCCTTAATCTTTGCCTTTATCAGGCCGTAGACCAAGACGTGGGCGGCCAGGTCATAGTGTTGGTTGTCCAGGGCGTACTTCAGTAGTTTGACTTTCATTTGGTACCTCCGTTTGGTTGCTGTTCCACAGGACGAGGATCTGGCGGAGCGCAGGGGTGTGATCGCGGCGCCGTTGCGCCACATACGTGTCGCTGGAATAGAGCAAGGCCTGAAGGTTAAACCACCGGGCTTGGCCCAGGGTGACGGTGGGCTTGCCTCTGTCCAGCCAGTGTTTGAGCAAGGCCTGCTTCTCCTCCGGGGTCAGCTCGCCATCAGACATAGTCATTATCCGTCCGTATTCGTGTTCGGAGAGCTCCTGGCGATGAGTTCCGTCCGGCAAGGGTGTACATCTCCAATCAGGGCCGCGTGTGATCAGGCCTGGTCGCGGGCGATGCTGGGGACAGGGCGTTCCAGCATGCTCTCGATTGCCTTCTTGGGGACGACGATCCTCTTGCCGAAGCGGAGGGTCGGCAGCCGGCCGGTGCGGGCCATTTCATAGGCGAGGGCGCGGCTGATGCCTAGAAGCTCTCCAGCTTCTTCAACAGTAAGGGTCA
>DATEXS010000047.1:0-2183 GCA_035256725.1 Anaerolineae bacterium | reverse complement strand
GGCTCCACGGTATATGGTACCCACCACGTCAAAAAAGGCCCCGATCATAAGAACCTCCGCTGGACTGCTTCGTCGTCTCTCTGAAAAGGGCGTCACGGGCCCGCCGCCCAGGTCCTCTGCCCCGCGATTATACCCATGAATGGAAAGGCAGGGCAAAGCACGGGGGGCCGTGGGATCGCTTCTTATGGCGGGGGCGGCAGACGAGGATTCGCTGGCCTCGGCGGTTACAGGGAGGCGCTCTCCAGGACAGCCAGGGAGCAGCGGGGCAGGCAGCCGCAGGTCTCTAGCGGGGAGCATGATCGTCAGCATGAGGTATTCGAGGGTCGGCAGGATAACGTGCGGAGTCTGGACGCCTGGCGACCCCGGGATGAGCCGCGCAGGTTAGCGGCTATTCGGCTGGTTGGATGTAGGGTGCCAGGTGATGAATCACCGAGGGATGGGCCGCGAGCATGGGCCTGAGGCGCGCGCCCTCATGGAGGAGACCGTCCCTGGACACCTCTCCACCGTCCAGGTAGTGCAGGCTACCTCCCGCTGCGCGCAGGATGGCCGCCCCTGCTGCCATATCCCAGATGCTCAGGTCATAGAGGAGCGCCGCGGCAGCATTGCCCCGAGCTACAAAGCAGATATGGGCAGCGGCGCTGCCCAGTGCTCGGATCACGCCCGGGAAGCTGATCTGGTATTTGAGGTGCACATCACCGGGAACGCACAGCAGGCTATTGTCGTCAAAGCCATGTTGTGGTGGACAATGGATGGGGCGCTCGTTCCAGAAGGCGCCGGCCTGGGGGCTCGCGCTGTAGTACCACTCGGCTAGCAGCGGCAGGTAGAAGACACCCAGCCATGGTTGCCCTCGCCAGAGCAGGCCGATGGAGATGCCCCATACGGGGAGGCCGCTGAGGAAGGAGCGAGTGCCATCCAGAGGATCGATAGCCCAGAGGTATGGACCGTGGATCTCCTGGGTCCCCTCCTCCCCGATGATGCCGTGGGCGGGGTAAACGCTCCTGATGTTGCCCGTGAGCAGATCTTCTATCTCCAGATCGGCGGCACTGACCAGGGTCCGATCCGCCTTGCGGGTGCCATCCACTCGGTTGAAGTACCCCAGGGCGATTTGGCCCGCCTGTCGAGCCCACTCCTTCACCAGGTCCAGGTCAACGTCGGGTTCATCGTCGGGTCTGGCATTCATGACAACCCATCGTACCACAGGCAGGACGGTGCGGGCAACGCGCGAGCTCGGTGGCCGATTCGCTCTCGCCTCTCCTCCTGTCTCCTCGAGCCCTGAGGGCTGGAGATAGCAGGCAAACTGGAAGTTTGCCCTACGGCCTGTCTTGATGAGCTGTGCCTCTGCTATTGCCCGCGCTGGGAGCAGTCCGGCGCCGGTGCTGGCCGGAGGGAGGCCCTCTAGACCGGGCGACCATGGCAGGGCATACTACCGTATGCTAGAATCCTCGCGGGCCAGCAACAAGGCCATATTGTGTGCGTTGCTAGCCCTTGCGCGGGCGGGGAGCAACAAGATGGAGCTACTCGAGGCGGGAGCTAGGGACTGGGGGATGGCTCTTGCCCCCGAACAGGTAGAAACCTTCGAACTCTACTACCGGGAGCTGGTAGCCTGGAATCAGAAGGTCAACCTCACCGCCATCACCGACTACGAAGAAGTGCAGGTCAAGCATTTCCTCGATTCGCTGTCCTGCCTCCAGGTTCTTGCCGATTTCCCAGCGGAGATGTCTTGTATAGACATTGGCACGGGGGCAGGATTCCCCGGATTGCCTCTTAAGATCGTGCGCCCGGAGATGCGGCTCACCCTGCTGGAGGCGACAGGAAAGAAGGCAGATTTCCTACAGCACATGGTGGTGCTCCTGGGGCTGGCGAATGTGCAGGTGCACAAGGCCAGAGCCGAGGAGCTGGGGCGAAGGCCTGAGTACCGAGAGGCTTTCCGGGTAGCCGTGGCGCGCGCCGTCGGGGATCTAGCAGTGTTGGTGGAGTATGCGCTCCCCCTCCTGGAGTTGGAGGGGGTCTTCGTGGCCCAGAAAGGACGCGAGGTGGATAACGAGGTCGAGGCCGCCAAGCCGGCGGTCAAGATCCTGGGAGGACGGGTCCAGGAAGTCAGGGCCGTTCGGCTGCCCGGGCTGGACGATGTTCGACACCTGGTTGTGGTGCAGAAAGTGACCCCTACACCTCCCCAGTACCCT
>DATEXS010000046.1:0-13985 GCA_035256725.1 Anaerolineae bacterium | reverse complement strand
AAGGCCCTGTACTTCCGAGGCGACGTCTCCCAGCGCCACGCTACGTCTTCAAAGCGCCACGGCTCGATACCCTCATCCCACCCAGCAGAGCAAACGCCCACGTCCCCCTCCCCTGGCGCGAGAGCGTACAGCCTCTCCAAGGGAGCACCGAGATCCGCCAAGAACAGGCCGAATTCGTCGGTGACTCCCATGGCCAACTCCTGTCCCCGTGCGTCATAGACCACCACGGGGAGGTCGGCCACGGGACGGCCCTCGTTCACAGAGGTGGCCCATACCAAGACCTGGGTCGGTGTCCGCTTCAGGGTGAGGGCCGTCCCGCTGGAGATCAGTATCTGCCTATCTTCCGCCCCTTCGGGAGATCCCAAGCTGAGGTAGTATAACCCCGGCTCCAATGGCCCAAGGTTCAGGTCTCGCTTTGCATCTCGATCCAGCTCCGTCTGGGGGTCTAGGGACCAGGAGAGCAGAGCGGCCTCGTCCGGGCTGAACTGGCGCCAGTCCTCGCTAGAGAACCCGGTCATGGTGATGTAGGTGCCCACGTCTAGGGCATAGAGATCAGCGTCCACGCGGCTCACGTTGGACAGGCCCAGTTGTACCGTCGAGGGCTTCCCTGCGGTCACCATCATTTCGTTGCCGACTCCCGGGATCGAGAGATAGGGAGCTCGCTCCGTAGTCACGAAGCTCCATTCGAAATCCCCAGCGGTCTGCATGCCGTACGCGGAGTCTCGGGCTCCTTCTCGTACGACGACCCTGTACTCGGTCGAGGGCTTGAGTACCCCGGTTATGGTCAACCGTTCCTCCTGCCAGGCCCATCGCTGGCCGGAGATCTCCGGGCTGACCGCGAGCCTCCTCTCCACCGATTCGTGATCCATGGGCCGGTTGAAGGTGATAGTCAGTCGGTCCTGAAGATAGACGTATCTGGCGTCCTGGGGCGGATTGGTGGCCAGCACGAAGGGAGGCCCCAGTGTAGTGAAACTGAAGGCAAAGCCTCGCTCCATGCGGCGTAAGAGCCAGCTGCGCGCATCCCGTCCCACGCTGACCGTCACCTCCGTCGCCATCGGCCAGTCCCCGGCAGGCGTAAAGACCAGTGTCGAGCCCTTCCAGGCGAAGTCCCCAGACACAACAGGCTCAATGGTCACGTTGTCCGCTGTCGCCTCGGCGTTCATGGGGGTGAGGAAGGTAATGCTCACAGGGCTGCGCAGGGGAACTTCGATAGCCTCCCATTCTGGGGAGAACCCAATGACCATGGGCGCCCGCAGCGGGCGGACAGCATCCTGCACTTGCTGGGGGACGAAGGAGCTCAGCACCTTACGCAGGACTCGATCTGTCTCAGTCAGGTTGAGGAAAACGGCGCCGAGGAAAAAGAGCAAAAAGAGCGAGACAGCGAGAAGGACGATCTGTCGCCTCAACTCGCCTACCTCTCAACGAAGTTGACTTGTGCTTCTGTACCCCAGATGGTGGCCACCTGGAATGGAACGCACCTCAAGTCGGTGAGTTCCACCGTGAAGTCCAGCTGCTGCATCAGTCCAGCGAACTCACAGCAGCCATCGGTCTCGGTCGTACTGGAGTCCGAGCGCCAACCTTCGGCAGAGACCTCTACCCCCGTGCCAGCCACCCCCACGCCCTCTGAATCCAGCACACAGACCCGAATGCGCATCTCCGTAGCGTCTGCCTCCATGCGGCCCACCAACTCGCCCATGAACCCGCCTGGATCAGAAGATGAAATGGGAGTGACTGTGGTGGTGAGGGGCAGGGCCGGTGCACCAGGCGCGACCTCCGACGGCGTGGCCTCCGCGATAGCCAGCAGACAAAGATCCCGCGCCTGGTCACGTTTGGCCTGGGCCTCCTCAGACGGCATCACTCCAAGAGCTTCTTCATACCGGCTCTCCGCCACACACCAGGCCCCCTCCTCGTGGAATGAATCTCCGACAACGAGGAGGGCGTCGTGAAGCCTTTGCCGTACGTCGAGAAAAGTAGGGTTGAGACCATGCAGCTCGCGGAGAGAGTCCACAACTCCGTCCCAGTCCACATCCCAATGAGACAGCCCCTCCATGTACAGGGATAGCCAACCTTGAAGCTCTGCCAACTCCGGGTCATCCGGGTCCAGCTCCAGAGCCTTGTTGAGCATCGAGAGCGACTCTTCCAGCTTACCGGTCTCCAAGAGCGCGGCCCCCTGCGCTTGATAGGCGTCGAAGAGCATCTGTTCCACCTGCTGGCTGCGATAGGCCGGGTCAAGGCTCCGCAACTCCTCCAACCTCGTGATTGTCTCCGACCATGCTCCTCGGGCGTAGAGGGCTGAGGCCTCGCCGTAGAGGCTCAGCAGGACCTCGGGGGGAGCGCCAGAGGGACCGGTAGCCTCCACGCCGAGAAGCGCTTGCAGCAGCACCAATTGCTCCCGGGCATCTTCGTGGTCAGGAGCCAGCCGGACCGCCTCCTCGAACTCGGCCAGGGCCAGCAAATAGTTGCCCTGCTCCAGGTGGATCAGTCCACGCTGATAGTACTCGGCCCCCACCTGGCTTGACCTTTGACGGCGGATCTCCAGGCCGCGTTCGGCGCCGAGGAGACCCAGGGCCACAGTGGCAGACAAGATGGCAGAGGCCAGAAGGCCCAGCGCGCAGTACCAGAGCAGGCCCGGCGAGTCACCCTTGGCGGCGGTTTTCGAGGGCCTGACCGGCTCGGGCGGCTGCTGGACCCAAGCCAGCTCAAAACCACAAAAGGGGCAGACCAGCGCCCCATCAGCTACACCCCTATGGCAGTAACCGCACCGCACTATGCTCTCCGACGATAGAATACTGCGAGGCACCCCTCACCGAATGACCGCCTCAGACGCGCCTGCCCTGTGGCCCGAAGACAACGCAAAAGGCACTGCTGCGCTTCGGGCGACCGCAGACTGGTCGATTCCACCAGTCGCCTGCCGGCCTTCCCGACCCGATCACGCGGTCTTGGGCAGCATTCGACCGCAAACGCCCAGTGCCTGGAAGCAGCGCCAGAACAGAGGTATCCTGGCGGGTACAAGGAAACATAATACCACCCCTCTGGAAGCTGGTCAAACCCTGGTTGAGCTTGCGCTGAGAACGGGGATAGAGCCCGAAGGGCCACGCGTGCGTGGTGAATCCGACCCGGCCCTGGCGAGTTGAGAGGGACAGAGGGCGGCCCCTGAACAGCGACAAAGCGTAGGTCGCCCGCAGCGAGCCTGTGGGCAAACGGCCTCTTGCTCTTGTCCCTGATCGAGACCGATCTTTGCTCATCGGTCCCCTGCTGCGGCTGACCGGCGTCTCCTTCTTCGCACCAGCCACACCACCAGCAGGATGAGAAGGACTCCCAGAGGAACCGAACAGGCCAGCAGACAAAGCACGGAGGCTACGACCAACCGATAGTTGTCAATCAGACTACCACCCCCTATCGCTCCGCCGCCCTCCTCCGCAAGACATACGATCTGATCTGCCCACTCGTAGTAAGGGCAATCCTCTCCGTGCTTCTCCCAACCTCTGGGGAGGGACGGGCATGCACCGATGTCCTCCACAAACGCGCACTGCTCTGCTGCTTTGTTGATGACCACGTCCTCACAATCACCAAGTGCTCCACTGTGGCCCTCAGTACAGCAGAACGTGACCTTGTGGGCTGTGCATACGGGGACGATCTCCACTTGGGCATATCCGGCGGGGCATTCAGTCTCCCACAAGTTACCCAGGATCTCCCAGCCTGCGGGAGGAGAGCAGCTCACGCACTCATCGCCGCCAACAAACTCGGCACACTGCTTGCTCGCGTGGTTCACCGCAAGCTGAGGGGGTGCCGCTGCCGCAAAGGCTCCCTGGCTCCCCGAACAGAACAGCATAACCAGGGTCAACCACAATAGACTCTTCCTGACTTTCGTAGCCATTCTCACCTCCCTAGCCGCTGTCTGAGTTGTCCTTACTATATGCGCATGGCGGCGTGCATGCCAAACATCCCCTTTGATCAATGCGGCGTCAATACAGCCGCCAGACAGCTGCCGCATCACTCGCCGCGCCGAGCAAGAACTGCTACCGCCACAAGACGACCAGCAAACGCAAGAAACGCCGGCAAAACGAGTGGCGAAGGCGCGGCCGGCCGCATGCGATATTGGGCCGCCTCTTCCTCTAGACCGATACCCTTCTCAACCATCGCCAACTGTGGTGCAATAGGGCAGCAACGCTGAGGATGATGCCCCAATAGAACATGAACTCGAACACCGCCACAGTGACGGCAGCCGCAGGTGCAGCACCCCGCAACACGGGCGGTTTGTCTGCTATTCCCAGGCAAACGGCCCATATGTGAGTTATCATACCCCACAGTCCGCCCAGGAGGCAGAAACCTGTCACTGGACTGCCTGGAAAGCGCATGGCCAGCCGCCAAAGCAAGAGACTAACGCCAGCAAACAGCAAACCATAGGCTGGTGGAATCAGCCAACGCGCCCAGGTCGGAAACACATAGTGGTAGATAGAATCCCAGAAACTGCCTAACGCCCAAGTCCAAATGCTGCACCAGAAGGTGGCGGCAGTGGTAACTAGTGCCCATTTGAACTGGCGAAATGTTGCGTTGTCTATGCGCCAGACCAAGATGGGAACGAATGCGGCATCGATCACAGCAAACACGAGAGTAGCTCGCCAGAGCATCTCCGAGGTCACTTGAAAACCAGGAGGGAAGATCGGTGAGAACCCTCTACTTGTGTTTCCCAGGCGGAGCCATGTGGCTAGGCAACCTAACGGCCTTGCGGTAACCTGCCCGGTGGCTCGGGCAACGCGCCCCTCGCTCTCCGGCAATTTGGCAGGCAAGACCAGCTCCAACTTGCCGCACGCCAGCCTGATCAGCTTCAGCGAGTTGTTGGCCCGCTACCTGTCATGATGATTGCTGGATTTGACGCTGCCCAAAATGCCGACGTTCAGCCGGACGGCAGAGCTGCCGCCCCCCGGAGGGAGTTGTTGTACATCACGGTCGCTCGCTCGAAGACTCAATCGGGATGTCAGCCGACCAGGCTCTTGCACGGGCGATTCTCTTTTCCTCCAAGGCTTGTGGTATTCGCTCAAACCCCGGTAGCTCGTTGTTCCAGATACGCGCTTTCCGTCCGTCCTGGAGCGTAATCAGGATGCCGCTTGATTCGTGTCGTAGGATCCTTCTCAGCACTATCGCGCTGATAAGCTGACGAGACAACAAGAGAAGAATCATCAACAGCCATACTAGAACACGCGCCCATGCCGGCAACTTGAGAGTCCACGGCTGGTATGCCGCCATCTCACTGTACAGGTACGTTCTGGGATGCCACAAACCGGCAACGATCAGCCGATCAGGACAGATTTCCACCCAAAATGCTGCATTCAGGGCGGCAGCGACAAACAACACGACGCCCAACAGCGCCACAAACCAGAAGAACAGCGTGAACCATATCCAGCCCGGGTCAAGGACACTCGGCCTCGACGTTGCGTTGTATATCACTACAAAGGGGACGGCGAAAAAGCCGCCGGTCAGGACACTCGCCGCCATGTCCATCAGAATGACATGCCGCACGAGCGGATATGCCACCAAGCCCGGCTTGCGCTTGCGCCAGGGGATGAGGACATAGATCGCGATTCCTGCCAAAGCCAGCCATATACTGAACGGCCGATACGGGTACAACAGCGCGGGTGGGGCGTACTCCCTCATTAGGGCAAGGTCCCTGGAAAAGACCGATAAATACTGCGCCTGCTCGCCATCCGAAAGCGATAAGTAGCATAATGACCATTTCTCGTAGATCAGGCTCAATTGAGTGAAAATCCCGTTCAGCGGTGGTTCGTTTGGGTTGAAGTACAGAGCTTCACCCGCTATCCATCCCACGCCCAGACGTTTCTGCCAGTCTCCGGCCGGTGCCTGGTGCGCCACCACATCGTTCACCCGCTTATAGAATGCCGTCCAGTCTGCTCCCTGCACCTGGATTAGCCCGTTCCGCGTCTCTTGTTCGATATACTCCTCCAGGGTCATTTTCGCTGCTTCATTGTCCTGCTGGTGTTCTTTTTGGAAATCCACCGGGGCTACTTCAAGCAGCAACGGCACTGGCTGCAAGAACGTAACAATGGCTGCCAACAGGCAGGACAGTAAACCCAATCGCCGGATCACTTCAAACATAACCCCTCCTCTCAGGCTCCTCTCAACTCAGGTTAGCCCGCTCTTTTTGTGCTAAGTTGAAAGATGGCCGTAGTCCGAGATAGCCGCCAAAGACAGCAAATCCCAAGAGTGTCGCGCCCAACTCGGCAGATACGAAAATCCCACCCACCAGCAATCCAATCTTCAGGCTGGGCGGAAATCCCTCCTGCAATTGCGCCGAAGCGAGACCAACTCCCACCAGCAAACCCAGTACGCAGGCAAATCGCCAGGGATGAGTGCGGGGGCTGAGCCACGGAAGTCTGGAAAAGAGACCATCGCAAGTGAAGCGCTCGACCCCTTCGACGAGTGCACGCGGCAGAACCGCGCTGATTCTCGTCAAGGGAACGCGCAGTAGACCCCAAAGGTCGTCGATGCCATCGGCCGGAGTCAGATCACGTGGAGGAGCGAAAGTCTGTGTTCGCCCGAAGACAACCGCCAGCGCAACTGCGCAGATCAATATGAGCAGATACATCAACACAAGTCCTACAAGCAAGACTTCACCCCAGTACGACGACGGAAATTGGCTCACGAGTTCCGCGACTGCATCCGCGACCAGCGTGGCCAGAATGGCGAACAGAACGAGTGCATTGCCCCGAAGGATCAGCCGCAGCTTTGTAGCTTGTCCAGGGGCATCGAGCAGTCGCAGTGCGCGGGCATAGGTCAGGGCACCGACCAGG
Organism: Anaerolineae bacterium; assembly: GCA_035256725.1. GTDB lineage: Bacteria > Chloroflexota > Anaerolineae > UBA7937 > B3-Chlor > JAUVXJ01. Next base: position 7,176 of record DATEXS010000046.1, on the reverse strand, counting down.
AGCGCGACCTGGACGGCAAATGACCCGACCGCATCATAAGGGTCAACACCGAAGGGATTGATGTCCCGGAACGGTCCCCTCTTGCTGAGCTGAAAGAACAGACAGAAGACGATGGCAGCGAAGGTGATCAGCGCGGTGACGCGCTGAACGCGCCGTATCGTTGTTTCGTTCATAGATGCACCATTGCTCTCATCTGCATCGGCTCGTGTTTGTGTACGCCACGGCCCCGAGGCCGTCCGCTGGCCAGGCGGGCTGGTCCATCGCTGGCGGCCCATTATTGACCGCGCACCTGCTCGCACATCGCTCCCCGTCGACCTGCCAACCGCCTACAGCGAGAAGTTGTTCACAGCATGAAGGAAGAAGGACGGTAGCAGGCTTGTGGTCTTGGCGAAAACCACCCCCGGCAGCATCCCAAACCCAGTCACATACACCAGCCCAAGCAAGTCCTCGCCAGACACGGCTTTGCCAGGCGGAGATTGTATGGCGAGACGCGCCACAAGGCTAGTCAGGGAGGGGCCCCACAGGCTCGAAGGAGAAAAACACGTGGTACAGCACCCCGGGACGTTCGGGATCGACCAGCCGGTCAGCGTTGACATGCTGCACCATCGTCCTGCCGCCCACTCGCCGGTGACTGGCCATGACCCGTGCCCCGCTCGGGTTGCCCCGTCAGTTGGACATCGGCACGAGGATGACGCACACCCAGGTAGTTTAGCGCGCCCGGAGGGGGTGCAAACATCGGGTTCGAGGAGCTACTTCATAGCTTACACAGCCGAGGAGGGGGTCATTCCAGGTCCTGGTTGGATCTGAGCCTGAACTCTTCTTGGGAGATGAGGGGACGGCTCACCTGCTCCAGGGTCTCCTGCTTCATGCTGCCCTCTTCGACCAGCTCGTTGCCCGCTTTTCTCGCCGCCTCCTGAACCGCTTTGCCATCCTGGGTGAGTTCGCCGTCCTCTTTCATCAGGTAGGCGTGGGGCCTGAGCACTGCGCCGGCGAATGCTACGCGGGCATCTTCGGCCAACTCTTGGACGATGCGCACCACTGTGTCGAAGTTCCCCATCTCCCACCATCCACTGGTGGACACGAGCACGATCTTCTTGATCTTGACGTCCTTATGGAACCGGGCCCGGGTGCGTCCCTCACGAGTCTCCAGCGTCGGGTCAATCAGGGCGCACAGCCTGTTGATCACGTTCTGCATCTCTCCGGGCAGGGGGATGTACACCGGGGTGGCCAGGACCAGGATCTCCGCCTCCCTCAGCTCGGGATAGAGCAGCTCCATGTCATCCTTAATGTAGCATTCCCCAGGCTTCTCGTACCAGCAGTGGAACTCACCGGTACAGGGCTCCACATCCAGACGGCTGGCATAGAACAACTCGACGCCGGCTCCGGCATCCGTCATGCCCTGGAGAAAAGGGGTGAGGACCACGTGTGTGTTTCCCTTCTCCAGGCGCGGGCTGCCGTTGATGGCAACAACCCTGGTCACGTTTTCCTCCTTAACGATAAGAACATAGGCCGGAACGCTCTGCGGCGAGGGACACGTTCTTGTCCATTCGGAAGGACTCGCTTCTCACTCCGAAATGGCGTCTTCGTACTCCGTCTGAAACTCAGCAGACAGATTGACGAGAAGCCTGACCTGTGGATCGTCTACAGTACCCATGGTCCTCCGCTCTCGAGCACTCCCGCCTGCCATGGGGTACGATCATCAATCGTCGATTCGTCGAGGACCTTGTCGCATCCGACCAAGTCCGGAGCGTACTCTCTCAGCCTGCGCGCCATGACGGCAATGGCTTCGGGATTGTTGTCCACCAGAATGTAGTCACGGCCGAGCCGGGCGGCAGCTTCCCCGAGCGTGCCGCTCCCGGCGAAGAAGTCGAGCAGCAGATCACCTGGATTCGAGTGCACCTTCACAATCCTGGTGAGCACGCCCAACGGCTTCTGGGTTGCATACCCGGTCTTCTCTTTGCTGTTGGTGCCCACAATGGTGTGCCACCAGACGTCTGTAGGAGTCTTCCCGCGCGCAGCTTTCTTCTTCCCAACCAGCCCTGGCGCCATGTAGGGAATCCTGTCCATCTCCGCATAGTTGAAGGTGTAGTGCTCGGGATCTTTGGCGTACCATAGAATGTTGTCGTGCTTGGCGGACCAGCGAGTCTTCGAGCGCCCACCGAAGTCGTAGGCCCAGATGATCTCATTCATGAACGAGTCCCGGCCGAAGATACCATCGAGGAGAACCTTGCAGTAGTGCACCTCTCTGTAGTCAATATGGAGGAAGAAGCTGCCATCCGCCTTCAAGACCCGGTGGGCCTCGAAGAAGCGTGGTTCAAGAAACCCAAGGTAGTCATGGAAGGCGTCGTCGTAGCCCGAGGTCGCTACCTTGATGGTCCTATAGCTCCTATCCTGGAATCCCACTCGATCGCCGTTGGTGTCATCCCGGACAGTTCTGATTCTCGTTCGGGTTTGCCGCTTGCCCGTGTTAAACGGTGGATCAATGTAGATCAGATCAATGCTGTCCGACTCCATTGACCGGAGGACTTCTAGATTGTCGCCGTAGACTATTCTCCCCAAAGCACTCCTCTTCAGCTCCTCGCTGTCCCTGCTGGCCACATGGGGACACACGTACAGCTTTCTACCGCCTGCAAGTGCCACCCGCCGTGTTGTCGGGACTCATCGGCTCTGATCCGCGCTTCGCCACCAGATGACTGTGCAAACCAGCCCTGCCACGAAGGTCAAGGCCACCAACACGTAACTGTGTACTCCGAGCGGCTCAGCGCGCTGCCCATACATTACACTAAACATTAGACTAAACAGCCCCGGCACGGACCACGGAAACCAATCACCCCGACCCATCAGGCCTGCGACTTGGGCCAGGCCCAGCGTGGAAATGGCCCAACCAAGGGGAGGTATGTAGCCGCGTCCCGCGCTGGCAAAATAAGCGACAAACGGCATGAGCATGAAGTTCAGCAGGGCAGTGATCACCAGGGACCGAAATGATGTCCATGCCAACTCGAGAGACCAACCGGGCAGGCTAACGGCCGTCCCCACACCAAGACCCGCCACGAAGAGCAATAAGGTGAGTCCCAGTATCCACAGCGCAATCAACGCGAACTTGGCGGCCACAATGACCCAGCGCGGCGTGGGCAGGGCCAGCAGTTCTTTCGCGGTGCGGTCGGAAAACTCACGTCCAAAGACCCAGGCCGTGATGAACGCAAAGAGCAATGCTCCCATGGCAGCAGTGCCCACCGCGAGGAAATCGAGGTAACTTGGCCAATCAGCCGCCCCCCCGGTAAGAAGCTGCGCTTTTGCGCCGATCAATCCCATGGCCCGCGCTCGCTCCGGGTCTTTCATGATAACCATGAAGAGTCCGCCTGCCAGGGGCAGGATCGAAATTCCAGCGGCTGTCCCCAGAGGCACCTTGGAGCGGCGCGCCTTGAGCATCTCGGCCCAAAGGGCGGACAAGAAAGCGTTCATTGCTTGCCTCCTGTCAAGCGCAGGAAATGATCTTCAAGCTCTTCTTGTTCCACTGCCAGCCTGGTTGGAGGCGTTCCCGCGCTCACTAGAAGCGTTGCGACGTCATCAGGCGCGTTGATGGCTCGCGGTTCGTTCAAGACAATCATGCCTTCGCGCGCTTTCACGACAAACCCAGCCTTTGCCAGCGCGCTCTGCGCGGCTTGAAGATCGCGCGCTTCGATTTCCAGCCTGGGCGACCGCAGTTCTTCCAGTTTCTTCGCATCGAGCTCTTCGATCAAACGACCTTGGTGGATGATGCCGATGCGCGTGGCGAGCCGGTCCACTTCCGTAAGGATGTGGCTGGACATGAATACGGTCACGCCTTTCTCACTGGCAAGGCTCGCCAGTAGTTCACGGATTTCAACCACGCCCGCGGGGTCGAGTCCCTTGGCGGGTTCATCCAGGATGAGCAACTCCGGTTCGTGCAACAACGCACGCGCCAGCCCCAGGCGTTGGAGGTTGCCTGTGGAGAGCTGGCCGGCTTTGCGGTCCGCGTAGGAGGCGACACCAAGACGCTCCATCGCGCGTGGGGTGGCGTTCTTGTCCGTGATGAAATGCAGGCGACGGGCGATCTCCAGATTCTCGCGCACGGTCAGTTCAGGATAGGCCGCGGGCGACTCGACCAGGTGCCCGACTTTGCTCCACGGACCGCGTCCGTTCGGACCCACCGCTCGACCCAGCACTTTGACCGCCCCCGCGCTCGGGCGGATCATGCCCAGCAGCGCACGGATGGTGGTCGTCTTGCCCGCGCCGTTCAGGCCGAGGAAGCCATAGATCTCGCCACGCCTTACGAGCAGACTGACCGAGTCCACGGCACGCACTTCACCATAGGATTTTGAAAGTCCATCGGTCTCGATCGCAAGATTCATGTTGCACCTTCTGGGCTGTAGCCAGCGACAAGGTCTGCCAGAATGTCCGCACACTCCATGCAGGCGTCCTCACCGAGGTCGAAGCGATGAATCCCAACCAAGAACAGACTCTCGATCAGGTTGGTCAGCACGCCCGGGGGGACCTGCAGCGTGGTGCCGTCTCGCTCGAACTTGTCGACGAGGTGGTTGCGGTTGCTCAGGCGATAGGGCACGCGGCGAGTTTGCGCCCTCCGAAGGGCGTTGCTCACCGTCCGGTGTGGTCCCTCAGCCCGGACTTGCCTCCATAGATTCGATTCAATCCGCCGTCGCCACCTGCTCGTCGAGCGGTCAGGGTGTCGGCAGGCGAGCTGTCCGCCTATGGCTCCTCCAGCATCCTCGCCACTTCGGCCTTGAGCACTGGAGCATCAACACGAAGGGTGAGCCATACTGCGCCGAGATCCACGCCAAAGTAGTCGTGGATCAGTTTGTCCCGCATGCCTGCTATGTCCTGCCATGGAACGGCCGGGCACTTGGCTCGCGCTTCTTGTGATAGTCGCTTGGTGGCTTCACCGATGATCTCCAGTTGCCGAATGACACCGTCCTGGACCAGGTGTTGCTGGTAGAACACCTCTTCATCGACGCCCTGCACATACTCTTCGATCCTGGAGATGCCGTCGAGGATGTGTCGCAGGTAAACTGAGTCGTCACGCTCCATAGATGACCCGCAGTTCTCGTTTGACCCTGTCCCGCAGATAGGGGCTGATGGCGCCCTCAGTGAGCAGATCGACCTTCCTGCCCAGGGCGGTCGAGACCTCGCGTTCCAACCTGACGATCTCAAGCAAGCTCTTGCGCTTGGAGAACTTTACTAACAGGTCAATGTCGCTTTGTTCTGTAGCCTCGCCTCTCGCCATGGAGCCAAAGACGCCGACCATCGCTATATCATTGCGGAGGCAAACCTCTTGCAGTTTCTTCGTGTCGAAAGGCAGCGCTTTCATTGAATCTCCCGGGGTGGCGCAGCACAGATGCCCTTTGAATATTCTATCACAGCTCGTTGTGCTATGGCAGGTCATGCGTAGAAGTGAAGAAGAAGCGGCTGCCCACAATTTACTCGTGGCAGGGCGCGAGATGGGCTGATGGCAGGCCTTGGCGACGGGTGACTCGGGCCAGGGTTGATTTGGCGCTCGCGCCCAGCGGGTCGAGCTGCGGACGGTCACGAAGGCCCGCGCCCTGGATCTCTCAATAATGAAGCACTGAGGTACTGTCAGTTATGATAGCGACTGCTGAGTGATGGCAACAAAGCACCCTCAGCGCTGGTCCTTCAGTCTGGTCCTGAACTTGTACCCGTAGATTTGATTTGATCCGCCAACGGCGTATCTTCATCGAACTGTGAGGCCGGCTTTGTTACCGTCGCCCGAGAGGCAACTCCAGCGAGTGATCAAGGTGGGACAACCCTATCTTCGCCTCCCTAACATCAGCAGTCAGGCGTGGCGCGGGTAGCAACGTCGCCTGCACTCCCTGGTTAGTTGGTCAGGTCTAGGTCCTATTGCCGACCGCTGTTTTCTTGAAAGAACTGTCGAGCTTTCGCCGCGATCTGACGATTAGTCATCTTGTCGACTGTTTCAACGGCTACGATGCGTCCACGGAGATTGCTTTTCTCGATGTGTTCTTGCAGCTCGCCCTTGGCCTCACCAGGGCCAAACAACAGAATAGAATCCGCATCACGAATACTCGCAATTATCGCATCGTAGTAAATGTTGAGTTGTCCCGTCAATTTTCTCTCGCGGCTATCATCTGCTGGGACTTGCAGGGATTCATAGCGACCCTTAAGAGGTGAATCACCAGAACGGCGGAGCTGTTTCTCAACCTTCGATATCGTCAGCTCCATTTCTTCCCCTTCGTCCGTAACAGCCACGACAACAGCCTTCTTATGGTCAATCCACAGACCCACTGTTGTTCTCATCGATTTCTCCTTTGTCTATTACTTTCATATAACACTCCGCATCAGCCGCGCCGCGAGCGCAGCGAAACGGCACCGCTGCATACACGGGTTGGGCGCGGACAGCGCTTGACCATCCCCCGCTTGGACCTGACCTACGCGACAGCATTCCCCACCCGAGAGTAGAAGTACTTCTTGGCTAACTCGGTGACCAGGACGTACGCCGCCGTTAGCCCGAGCATTGCCAGCATGAGCGGCGCGGGCAAGGGGATGAAGCCAAACACCGATATGAACGGCAGGTAAGGTAGCACGAGCGTAATGCCAATGAAGATCAATGTACTCACCAGCAAGAGCTTGCCCGGGCGGCTGCGGAAGAACACGCGGCGCGTTCGCACGACGAGCGCGATGACCAGCTCCGTCAACAGCGACTCGATGAACCAGCCGGTGCGGAACTCTTCCGGCGAAGCGTGGAACAGAAACAACAGCGCCCCGAAAGTCAGGAAGTCAAAGATCGAACTAACCAGGCCGAAGAGCACCATGTAGTTGCGGATGAACGGGGTGTTCCAGCGGCGCGGTTTCTCCACCCATTCCGGGTCCACATTGTCGCCGGCGATGGTTGTGGCGGGAATGTCGGAAAGGAAGTTGTTGAGCAAGATTTGTGGAGCGAGCAGGGGCAGAAACGGCAGGAGCATCGAAGCCCCGGCCATGCTAAACATGTTGCCAAAGTTGGCGCTGATAGTCGTGAGGATGTACTTGAGGGTGTTGGCGAACGTCATGCGGCCTTCATCAATGCCCTCGCGCAATATGCCCAAATCCGTTTTGAGCAGGACAAAGTCGGCGGCGTCTTTGGCCACATCCACCGCTGTATCCACTGACAGGCCCACGTCCGCG
>DATEXS010000045.1:0-3315 GCA_035256725.1 Anaerolineae bacterium | reverse complement strand
AACCACCTCTATGTATGTTCCACCCTCTCCTTCCATCACCAAAGCGCCATCCAGGTACAACTCCGCCCGGGCGGGAGCACGAAGGACCAGCCCGTAGGCCCCGTACTCCGGTGCCCTCAGCACGCCCTCCCACTCCGCCAGAAAGGGCAGATCGAGGGGGACACCGTCGCTCCACTGGAAGAAGAGCTGGTGATCCTGTCGTACAAGAACCGGGTCTGCGGTCCAGTCGTCCCCACGCCGGTAGCGGCCGACCAGCCCCTGTGTGCCCACCACATCTTCGGGTGAAAGGCGAATCGTGTAGACCACCGGCGGCCCCCCCGACGGCGAGGCGTACTCCGCCAATGTTGCTCGGGGATAGTAGAGTTGCGCCTCTTCCCGCAGGCGTGTGCTCCGACCATCCAGGACTATCACCACCTCCCGGTCAGAGACTTGAGGCAAGGGGAGATCCTCGTGGGTCTCGATACGATGGTACTCCGTCACCTCAGGCGCCAGGAAGCGCACCACCGGGTGGTCGTGGAAGTAGGAGATCACGTAGTAGTCCACGCTATTCCCCAGCTCAGACATTAGCCGTGCGGTGATCGTCTCTGCCGTGGAGAAATCTCGCCAGGACTCGTAGTCCCTGGCCTGCACGACGAAGTAGGTGTGCAGGTTTGAACACGCGACCACCCCCAGCGCCAGACCCACCAAGAGCCCAGAGGGCACCCTGGCTCGGCGGCCGAGGGCGCCGCCCCATTCCTCCCCCAGGTCGTGCAACACCGACGTGGCCAACAAGGAGGCCGGGGCCAGCGCCCCTATGGAGCGCAGGGCCTGAGGGGCTTCCCACTCCAGCGAAAGGATCCCGGGCACGACCATGGCCAGCAGCCACAGCGGCAGCAGCAATGATCGAGGACGCCGCCACCTCCAAAGGCACAGCCCGACGCCCAGGACCATCAAGGCCCCGCTCAGCGGGTCCAGCATGGGCTCTCCGGAGAGGTTGTGCCGCCCGTACCGATCGCCGCGATAGTTGAACATCAGCAGGTACTTGATGGTGCTTTGCCCCATGGCCAGCAGCGCCTGTTCCCCGCTCTTCCCTCGCAAGACGGAGGTCTTCCTGACCCGCTCTAAGAAGGTCTCCTCACTCTCGGCGGCGTACTGAGCGACCGGCGAGACGATTAGCAAGGCCGCCAGGGCGAGAACCACCAATCCCCCCCAGTTCCCGCGCAGAACGCGTCGCTCACCAACGGCCGTGTGCAAGAGGAAGACGAGCAGGATCAGGGGAAAGGGTAAGAAGCCGGTGTAGAAGACCATCCCCAGACCCAGGGCCAGGCCCGACAGGGCGAAGTCCAGATAGCGATGCCGCCTCAGCCCCCTGAGCAGAAAACCGAGGGCCATCAGCTCGAAGAGAGGGGTGGATGTGTTGTACATGCCTATGCGGCTGAAGTTGATGCTCCAGCGCGAGACCGCCAGCAAGAAGGCCAGGACCAGTCCCCAGCGCCGTCCGAACATCTCCCGCCCCACAACATATCCAGCGGCGACACTGGCGGTGCCCATCAGTGCGCTCACCAGCCGGAGGGACACTGTGGAGACGCCGAACAGACGGAGGGACGAAGCCAGCAAGAGAAGGTAGTGTCCGGCGGAATTGACCCGCGCCTCGTACACCGGCTTGTAGGCTGGCTCCTCCAGGACGCGCAGGGCAGTCAGCCCGTTTTCCGCCTCGTCATACCAGGTGCCAAAGGGAAGCCGATCCAGGTCCCAGGTGCGCACGAGGGCGGCCAGGACCACAATCGCCAGCAGCAGGCACAACTGGCTCCCAGACCAGCGCTCTTCTCCAGGCACCCCGCCTTGGCCCACATCGAGGATAACGGCCCCCAGCAGGAAAACCAGCGCCGCGATGAGATACCATAGCCAAGGCTGCACGCCGCCGAGGGGGGTGGAGAAGAGGCGAAGCGAGGATAGCCCAATCGCGCCCCCCAGACAGAGCAGGGCCATCCCGAGACACAGGAGCGCCCGTGGGCGCCGCCCCCGCGGTGGCAAGGACGCCGGAGGGAGGGGCCCGGGAGGCCGGCGGAGGGCGAAGACGATCAGCGCTACGGCAACAGCGTAGAGGAGACCCCCGACCAGCGCAAGGCCGTGGCCCAACAGCCACTGCGCCGTCACCGCCGAAATTACGGCGGCCAAGGCCACACCCAGATTGCTCGGCCTGATCTGCCTGGTAGCTGTGTGCATGGGCTCCCTAGCCCTGCCCTCGCCCGGCTCCTGAATCCCAAGACGGTCCAGGGGCCGGCTCTCTCGCTTGGTGCCGCTACCCCCGGCCTCGGGAGTCGCCAGGTTCCGCCGCTCATACGCGCGGAGGCAGCGTGCCCTACCATCGAGGCAGCCCATACTACCACAGCCCAGCGGAGCTGTCAAGGGAACTGGGGACCATGTGAGAAAAGGGCCCGGCAGGGTCAGGAACAGGCGACACCTCGCCGGCAAGAAAGGCAGGCGACACGACTGAGGTCTGAGCAGCGCCCAGCTTCCCCTTTGCATCTGGACGCTGGCCAGCCGATGCGCTACAATAGTCCGAGTATTAGCGCGAGATCCATATGCTGACAGCAATTGACTTCAATAGAAAGTGACAGGAGGCTGAGTCCGTGAAGCAAAGAGATCACAGTCGTCTGGTGGCCAGACTTGCAGAGGAATACCTTGCCCACGCACCCACTTCCGCGAAGATCCACGAGCAGGCCAAGAAGTACCTGGTAGACGGAGGCAGTCACTCCCTCCGGCTAACGGAGCCTTTCCCGCCGCGCATCACCTCGGCCCGCGGCGCCTGGGTCACGGATGAGGACGACAACAGGATCCTCGATTTATGGCAGGGGCACTTCGCCAACATCCTGGGTCACAACCCCCAGTTGGTGACTTCCGTACTTGCCGAGGCCTTCGCCGATGGATTCGGGCTTCAGACGGGGTTCACCGACCGCCTCCAGATGGAGGCCGCGGAGATCCTCTGCCGCCAGACGGCCAGTGAGCGAGTTCGCTTCACCACCAGTGGCACTCTGGCTACGATGTACGCCGTTCTGCTGTCTTTCGCTTACACGGGAAGGAAGATGGCCATGAAGGTGGGTGGGGGTTGGCATGGCTCCCACCCCTGGGGCATGAGGGGCGTGGGCTTCAGACCGGGCCAGGAAGAAGGCTTCCAGCATGTGGATACAGCCGGGTTGCCCGCCACTATCGCGGACACCATCGTGGTCAGTGATTTCAACGATTCGGAGAGACTGCGCCAGGACTTCACAAAATACGGCGACCGCCTCGCTTGTTTCACAGTAGAGCCTTTCATCGGCGGGGGCGGATGTATAC
>DATEXS010000044.1:0-5737 GCA_035256725.1 Anaerolineae bacterium | reverse complement strand
CCGCAGCTATCCCGACTACGGCGCTCACCAAGCGGGATACTGCATCAACGCCGGACTCGAATGGCTTCTGGATTGGATGCTGGAAGCACACTTCCGCGATGAAGACATCGAGTACCTGCGGAGCCAAAAGGGCCAAGGCGGCCAGCGTCTGTTCAAGCACGATTTCCTGGAATGGTTGAGGGAAAACGGGACATTCGAGGGCATCAGCATGCACGCCATACCAGAGGGACGGGTCGTACATCCCGACGTCCCCCTCACTGTAGTTCAAGGGCCGCTGGCCACTGCGCAGATCCTGGAGACATCGCTCCTGAACCACCTGAACTATCAGACCCTAATCGCGACCAAGGCCGCACGCATCAAGGAGAGCGGGCGAGGGCAGACGCTGATCGAGTTCGGCCTGCGCCGCGCCCAGGACAAGGGAGCCAACGCTGGAGCGCGGGCGGCCCTCATCGGTGGCGCTGACTTCACCTCCAACGTGGGTATCTCGCACGTTCTGGGATATCCGCCCAAGGGCACCCACGCTCACAGCATGGTCCAGGTATTCATGGCCCTCGGCGAGGGCGAACTCGAGGCCTTCCGGGCCTATGCCGACGTCTATCCGGACGACTGCCTCCTGCTGGTGGACACCGTGGACACGTTGGAGAGCGGCGTGCCCAACGCCATCAGAGTCTTTGAGGAACTGCGCAAACAGGGGCACGAACCGCTGGGAATTCGATTGGACTCCGGCGATCTAGCCTATTTGAGCATTCAGGCGGCTAAGATGCTGGATGACGCCGGTTTCCCAGACGTTTCGATTGTCCTCTCCAACCAGCTGGACGAACTGGTTATCTGGCAGATAACGACTCAGATCCAACAAGAGGCCCCGCGCTACGACGTTGACCCGGACCGACTTATCCGCAGGCTTGTCTACGGTGTCGGAACCCGCCTTATCACGTCGCAGGGTCAGTCTGCGCTAGATGGCGTGTACAAACTGACTGCAGTTTGTCACAAAGAGGAGTGGTTACCCGCGATCAAGATATCAGAGAACCCCGACAAGATACTCAACCCAGGTCACAAGTGTGTGTGGCGCATATATGACGACCGAGGCAAGGCGACCGCAGATCTGCTGAGCCTCGACGACGAAAAGCCGGATGAAATGACCCAGCCCCTCGTGCTGCGCCACCCCACGGACAGGACGAAGTACAGGACGCTTCAGCCAAGCGGTGTGTCCAAGGTCACGCCCCTGCTGGTAGAGATCCTCCGAGAAGGCAAACTGGCCTACAACCTCCCCTCCATTGAGGAGATTAGGAAACGTCGAGACGCGGATCTAGACGCGCTTGACCCTGGTGTGAGACGTCTCATCAACCCTCACATCTATCATGTCTCTCTGACGGAGAAGCTGTGGAACCTCAAGCAAGGGATGATTGAATCTGCCACGTCTGGAGTCACATCGGAGGCAAAGCTACGCCCCGAGGGTTGAGCGACACAGTGGGGTGTCCCCATGCTGGACGGTGGGGAGTGCTGACTTTGCTGGAGGGTCGGGGTGCTGCATGAAGCTGGACTTTCTGGGCGCCCTGGAAATCTCGAGCCCAGAACCAGGCGACATCATCTGCCTAGCTCAATGATAATGTTGTTCTGCGCTGGTGCGTCGTGTCTGACAAGGGCACACCGGGGCAATGATCGGCAGAGAGGAAAGAGGCGAGGTCATGGCTGCTTTTGAGGATCGCAGACAGGCTGGAAAACGGCTCGCAGAGAGACTGACCAGATACGCAGGCCGCAAAGACGTGGCCGTACTGGGCCTGGCCCGTGGAGGGCTGCCGGTGGCCTTTGAGGTCGCCAAGGCCCTGCATGCGCCGTTGGACGTATTCATCGTCCGGAAGCTGGGGGTGCCGGGGCATAGCGAGCTGGCCATGGGCGCCATCGCTTCAGGTGGCGTACGCGTGATGAACGATGACGTGGTGCGGTCGCTGAGTATCACCAGCGATCAGATAGAGACCATCGCAACTGAGGAGCAGAGGGAGCTCGAACGGCGAGAGCGCGAATATAGAGGTGACGCAGAGAGGCTGGACGTCTCGGGCAAGACCGCCATCCTGGTGGATGATGGTCTGGCCACCGGGGCCAGCATGCGCGCAGCTGTCACGGCCCTTCGCCGCCGAGATCCACAGCGAATTGTCGTCGCTGTTCCGACGGCCGCCCCGTCGGTGTGCCGGGCTTTTGAGAACGAGGTCGATGAGGTGGTCTGTCTGGTTACACCCGAGCCGTTTTTCGGGGTAGGAGCATGGTACAGAGACTTCTCCCAAACCACCGATCAAGAAGTGCGTCGATTGCTGGAGGAGGCGAGAAGTCCCACCCCTGCGTAGAGTCGAAGCCCTTGCAAGCTGCAGGAGCAAAGCATGGAGAAACTATCAGCAGAAGGGGCCGGCGGAGCAGAAGTCACCATGCAAGTGAACTCAATTACGCTGGCCGGGATATTGGCTGTTCCGAAAGAAGCTCAAGGGATTGTGCTCTTTGCCCATGGCGGCGGTAGCGGGCGCCACAGTCCACGTAATCAACTCGTGGCCAGCTTACTGCAACAGGGGGGCCTGGCTACGCTACTGATCGACCTGCTGACGCTGCAGGAAGAAGCGGTCGACCTGCGCACCAGGGAGCACAGGTTCAACATACCGCTACTTGCAGACCGGCTGGTGGGGACCACCGATTGGCTTCTCGATCGGGAGGATGCGGCGGCCCTTCGCGTTGGCTACTTCGGCTCCAGCACGGGAGCGGCCGCCGCGCTGATCGCGGCGGCCGAGAGGCCACAAGCTGCGTCGGCGGTCGTCTCCCGCGGTGGGAGGGTAGACCTGGCGGCTGACGCGCTGGCTAGGGTCAGAGCCCCGACGCTTCTGATCGTGGGTGGCAACGATCACACCGTAATCAACCTGAACCGGCAGGCCATGGGTCTCCTAAAAGCCCCCACGGAGCTTGAGATCATACCGGGAGCCGGGCATCTTTTCGAGGAGCCTGGGGCTTTGGAAAAAGTGGCGCACCTGGCCCGCGACTGGTTCCAGCGGCACCTCACCTCGCCACTGACGGACTGAGTGGACACAGGGCAAGCTGGGAGACATCGGCTGGCGGGGCGATTCGCCGGCTTAGAGCATCGACGGGAGATGTTATGCTGTACTCCGCGTGTCGCCGATCCGTCCTGGGCCTGGTTGGGCACTGGGGATGGTCACCAGCCCCGTCCCCTGGCCGGCCGGGCAGGATCTCCAGGAGATAAGGGGTGCATAGGCCCGCCCTATCCAGCTCCCCGTCTCGTCCGTCGTGAGGGTGGACAACAGTATCACAGGAATGGTAGACTGAGAAGTAGTGATTACAGCAATCGTCGATAACCAGGGAGGGAAAGCGTCATGACGAGCGTGAAGGCGCTGGAAGCTGAGAAACTGTACACCCCGTACGATCCCAGCCAAATGAGTTTCGAGACGACGGACGAACTTGAGGACCTGAAGGAGATTCTGGGCCAGTCTCGAGCCGTAGAGGCTATGCGGTTTGGGATGGGCATTAACCAGGAAGGTTACAACATTTTCGCTTTGGGCCCGGCAGGGACGGGCAAGCGCGCCGTGGTGCGGCAGTTTTTCGAGGAGCGCGCTGCATCCGAGTCGGTGCCGCCCGATTGGTGCTACGTCTACAACTTCGACGATCCCCATAAGCCCGGCGTCATTCGGCTCCCGGCCGGCAAAGGAGCCGAGTTCCGAGGCGACATGCAGCGGACTGTAGAGGAACTTCATGCCGCTCTTTCCGCGGCGTTTGAGGGCGAGGAATACCAGGCACGAAGGCAGGAGATAGCCGAGGGGTTCAGGGAGCTGCAGTCCAAGGCGTTTGAGGGGCTCCAGGAGCGCGCCCAAGGGAAAGGACTTACGGTACTCCGCACGCCGTCCGGCCTCGTGTTTGCCCCCGTCCGCGAGGGGGAGATCGTCTCCCCGGACGAAGTGCGCAAACTGCCCGAGGACGAGCGCAAACGTCTGGAGTCTGAGGTAGAGGATTTGCAGGAAGATCTGCAAAAGATCCTCCAACAGATGCCCACCTGGCAGCGTGAGATGCAGCAGAAGACTAACCAGCTCAACCGCGAGATCTCCTCTTCCGCCGTTAGCGGTCTCATCGATGAACTTCGCAAGAAATACTCGGAGTTCGAGCAGATCGTAGCGCATCTTGATGCGGTGCAGAAGGATGTGATTGAGAACGCCAGGGACTTCCTGCAAGCAGAACAGGAGACTCCTGATTTCCTGGGCGCCTTGAGAGATGCTATCTCAGAGCGCTTTCCAGGCGGGCCACCAGCCCTACGGCGCTACCAGGTTAACCTTCTGGTGGATCATAGCCAGTCACAGGGAGCACCCGTAGTCTATGAGGACCACCCCACCTATCCGAACCTGGTAGGCAGGGTCGAGCACATGGCGCAGATGGGGGCCCTGCTGACCGACTTCAATCTCATCCAGCCGGGGGCGCTACACAGAGCCAATGGCGGCTACTTGATACTGGACGCTCGTAAGGTTCTGCTACAGCCCTACGCCTGGGAAGGCCTCAAGCGCGCCCTTGAGTCTCGCCAGATCAAGATGGAGTCCGTAGGCCAGATGCTCAGCCTGATCAGCACAGTCTCCCTGGAACCGGAGCCGATTCCCCTGGACGTGAAAGTAGCGTTGGTGGGCGACCGACTTCTGTACTACCTGCTCTGGGAGCTGGACCCGGATTTCGCCGACCTGTTCAAGGTCGAGGCGGACTTCGAGGATCAGATGGATCGTGACTCCGACAATCAGCTTCTCTACGCGCGGCTCATCGCCACCCTGGCACGCGAGGCCGGTACACGTCCCCTGGAACGGGGTGCCGTTGGTCGCTTCATCGAGCACAGCGCCAGGCTCGTGGGCGACTCGGAGAAGCTCACCACCCACATGCGAGACATACGCGATCTCCTCCGCGAAGCAGACTATTGGGCCGGCCAGGCGGGGAACGGTGCCATAAAGGCCTCCGATGTTCGAAAGGCCATCGACGCGCAGATACACCGGGCGGACCGGGTGAGGGACCGCATCCAGGAAGAGATCCTCCGGCGGACGATTCTGATAGACACCGAGGGGGCCAAGGTGGGCCAGGTGAATGGCCTCTCGGTAATGCAACTGGGCAACTTCAGCTTCGGTCGACCAACTCGCATCACAGCGCAGCTACGGCTGGGCAAGGGTGAGGTGATGGACATCGAGCGCGAGGTGGAACTGGGTGGACCAATCCACTCCAAGGGCGTACTTATCCTGGCCGGCTTTCTCGGCGCCCGTTACGCCAGGAAGAAACCACTGTCCTTGTCTGCCAGCCTGGTCTTCGAGCAATCCTACGGCGGTGTGGAAGGTGACAGCGCATCCTCGGCCGAACTCTACGCCTTGCTCTCGGCTATCGCCCAGGTGCCATTGCGGCAATACCTGGCCGTCACCGGCTCGGTGAACCAGCACGGGCAGGTGCAAGCCATAGGCGGAGTGAACGAGAAGATCGAAGGTTTCTTTGACGTATGCAAGGCCCGAGGCCTCACCGGCGAGCAAGGGGTACTCATTCCAGCCTCGAACGTGAAGCACCTTATGCTGCGGCAGGATGTCGTGGACGCCGCTGCCTCCGGGGAGTTCCACATCTACCCGGTGGAGACCATCGACCAGGGCATAGAGCTACTCACCGGGCTCGAGGCTGGTCAGCCTGATGAGGAGGGCAAGTATCCCGAGGGCACTGTCAACTATCTGGTGGAGGCCCACCT
>DATEXS010000043.1:0-3250 GCA_035256725.1 Anaerolineae bacterium | reverse complement strand
TTGCCTCTGCATCATCTCGTCGGTGATGCCGTCTGCCCTTAGTATCTCCGAGAACAGGCTGTCCATGGAGAAGAAGGTCTTGGGCTGGAACAGATATGCCTTGCGCCGTTCCGGCGGCAGCGAGTTCATCACGAGATTGGTCAGTTCGCCGATGGTTTTGTCCTGTTCCTCTGCCGACAGTGCCATCTGTCCAGGGATGAGGGTCAGAAACAGCTCCTTCTCGGGGTCGTGATAGGCCAGGGGGGTCGCCACGGCGACCCTGGCGGAGCAACTGGGGCAGACAGCGACGTTGAGCTGGCCGCGGAGCAGGCGGCGCTTCAGGTCTGGCTCCTGACCCACATCGATCACCTGCCGGACTTCGGCGCTCACGAGGGCACCACAGGCAGGACAGTTGGGGCGTATCTGTGTAGGCGAGACGTTCATGCTCCTGACCCTTCCTCGGGGCGGTCTACCAGTCCTCCTGAGACTGCGGATCGACCGGCTCTACGTGAAACTCGTCGCCTTGTCTGCGCAGAAACCCTGCGCTGATGCGGGGATCGTGCTCAAACAAGAGCAGGGCATGCTCCTCCAGAACCCACTGGCGGATCGCCCTCTTGGTCTCCATAGTATCCAGGGGATCCACGTCCACCGCTGGTCCCCAGGCTAGTTTCTCTATGTTTTCTCTCCACGGGGCCAGGTCACCCAGATAGAGGGCGCTTTTTCCGCATGAGCGGATGATCACGGACTGGTGCGCCCGGGTGTGCCCCCGGGTGATCACGCAACGGACCTCGTCGGTCGCCGGAGTGTCGCCATAGAGCAACCGCAACTGGCCGCTTTCCTCCAGGGGCAGCAGGTTCTCCGGGAGATAGGTCTTGCTGGTCCGCTCGTTGGGGTACCGAGCGTCGGCCCACTCCAGCCGCTGGATCCAGTACTCGGCTCGGGGGAAGGTGGGCGTGGGCTGACCACCGCTGTCGAAGACCGTGTTCCCACCACAATGGTCCACATGCAGGTGGGTGTTGATCACGATGTCCACATCTTCAGGAGCCACCCCGAGCTGGGCAAGATTGTCCAGCAGCCCAGGTGAGGGCTGGAGGCCGAACTTGTCTTGCTCCTTGTTCGATAGCTTGGTGCCCAGGCCTGTGTCCACCAGGATGGTCTTGTCCTGGGAGCGAATGAGCAGACAGTTCAGGGCCATAGGCACCCGGTGCCTATCGTCCAGGGCTATGACAGGCTCCCAGAGAACGCGTGGCACTATCCCAAAGTGGGCGCCGGCGTCCTGCCACCAGCTTCCGGCGCTGACCACGATCAGTTCGACATCGCCGAGGTGCACTGGCTATTCCTTCAAGGCCTCCTCTGCGATGTCCCTTCCCCGCTGGAGGGCAAGCCTGTTGGGCTCCAGCAGGTGGTGTCTCCTCTCGGGGAGGTTCTTCTGGAGGGCCTTCATCACCGAATCCAGAGTGACCATACCGGTGATTCTCACCAGTGCCCCCAGCAGGATCATGTTGGCCATGCGCTCGTTCTCAAACTCCTCCCTGGCCAGATCGGTGGCAGGGATTCGAAGGGACCGGATGTCCTTGCGCTTGACCTCCTCTCTGGCTATGGAGCTGTTTACGATGAGGAGGCCGCCCGGTATTACCTTGGGCTCGAACATTTCCAGGGAAGGGGGGTTGAGCGCGATCACTGCGCTCGGGGTATCCGTGACGGGGGAACCTATTGGTTCATCGGACACGGTCACGGTACAGCGAGCGGTGCCGCCTCGCATCTCAGGCCCGTAGGAAGGCAGCCAGGCTACATGGCGGCCTTCTTCAAGACCGGCGTAGGTCAATAGCTGCCCCGCGAAAAGGGCCCCCTGCCCTCCAAAGCCTGAGATGATGATCTGCTCGAACATGGACGCGCTCCTTCACTTATTCACGCCAACGTCTCTTTGCCCCTTGGGGGCGGCTGTACCGGACCTACTGAAGCGCCTTAACCTCGTCAATGACCTTGTAGTCGCCCAGAGGATAGTAGGGGATCATATTGTCCTCCAGCCACCTCAGGGCCTCTATAGGGCTGACCCCCCAGTTGGTGGAACAGGTGGACAGGACTTCCACCAGAGAGAATCCTAGCCCCGCGAGCTGGGTTTGGAAGGCGGTCTTGATCGCTTTCTTGCAGTTCCGGATGTACTTGGGTTGGGTCACCGTTCGCCTGACCACGTAGGCCGCCCCGGTGGTTTCAGCCAGCAGTTCGGCGACTTTGAGCGGGTAGCCGGCCACCTTGACGTCGCGTCCGGTCGGCGTGGAGGTGGTCACCTGGCCTGGCAAGGTGGTGGGGGCCATCTGGCCACCGGTCATGCCAAACACCGCGTTGTTGACGAAAATGACCGTTATGTTCTCGCCCCTGTTGGCGGCGTGAACGATCTCGGCGGTGCCGATGGCGGCCAGGTCGCCATCTCCCTGGTAGGCGAAGATCACGTTCTCTGGACTCACCCTTCGCAGCCCGGTGGCCACTGCTGGTGCCCTGCCATGGGCCGCCTCTACAAAGTCGAAGTTGAAGTAATGGTAGGCCAGTACGGAGCAGCCCACCGGTGCTACTCCTATCGTCCTCTCCCGAATCCCCAGTTCATCTATGACCTCCGCTATCAGGCGGTGGATGATGCCGTGGGTGCAGCCGGGGCAGTAGTGAGTCGGTGTCGCTTCTAAGGCCTCAGGTCTGGCAAAGACCACTGTTCCCTCGGGCATGATGCTCCCCTTTCCTTTGCAGCTACGAGAGCTCTCAGTCACTTGACGTGTTGATCGGCCACTTCTGTGATCTTGTTAGTGATCTCCGTGGGGGTGGGCACTCTGCCGCCCAGCCACCCCTGGAACTCCACGGGCACGCGCCCCTTGACCGCCAGTTCGACGTCCTCCACCATCTGGCCAGCGCTCATCTCCAGCACCAGGAAGGCCTTGGCCTGGTTCGCGAGGGCCGACAGCGCGTCCTTGGGGTAGGGATAGAGGGTGATGGGCCGGAAGAGCCCGACGCGGACGCCCTGCTCTCTGGCCTTGGTGATCCCTGTTTGGGCTATGCGGGCCACCGTTCCGTAGGCGACGACGATGATCTCAGCGTCGTCGAGCAATAACTCGGCGTGGCGCTGCTCGTTGGCCTCGATCTCACGGTACTTCTTCTGTAGGATGAGGTTGCGGGCCTCCAGAGGGCCGGCCAGCAGATACAATGAGCGGATGATGTTCTTCTCTCTTCCCTTGCAGCCGGTCAGTGCCCATGGTTTGGCCGGGGGCTTGGGCTCCACCTCTGG
>DATEXS010000042.1:0-5417 GCA_035256725.1 Anaerolineae bacterium | reverse complement strand
GATGGCGGCCTCCTTCCCCTGAGCATGCGTGCGCATCACTTCCAGGACACGATGGGCATCTTCCGGTGCGACCATCGCCACCAGTTTCCCCTCGTTGGCCACATAGAGGGGATCGTAACCAAGCATCTCGCAGGCTGCGCGCACCCCATCATGGATAGGGATATCACCTTCGGCGATGGCAATGGTCAGCCGAGATTGGAGCGCTACCTCGTTCAGGAGAGTGGCCAGGCCGCCGCGAGTGGGGTCGCGAAGCACGTGGATGTTACTGGAGGCCTCCAACATGGCTGAGACGAGGTGGTTGAGCGGCGCCACGTCGCTGACTAGCTCCGTCTCGAAGGCCAATCCCTCCCGCTCGCTGAGCACGGCGATGCCATGGTCACCGATGGCGCCGGAGAGAATGACTACATCCCCGGGGCGGGCGTTGGATGCCGAGATATCAACGCCCTCGGGCACCACGCCCAGGCCAGCCGTGGTGATGAACAATTGGTCAGCACCGCCTTTCTCCACCACCTTGGTGTCTCCCGCGACGATCTCCACCCCGGCCTCATCGGCGGAGCCCTTCATGGAGGCAACTATTCGCCGGAGGACGTCCAGGTCCAACCCCTCCTCGATCACAAATCCAGCAGAGAGATAGAGGGGAGTGGCTCCCACCATCGCCAGGTCGTTCACGGTACCGCACACCGCCAGCCGGCCGATATCGCCGCCTTTGAAGAATAGCGGCTTGACCACATAGCTGTCGGTGGTCAGGGCCAGCCGGGCCGACGTGAGGATCGACGCTGCTCCCTGTGCGACCCTGGCCCCTATGAGCGACACCACCGCTGCATCGTCCAGCTTGGCCAGCGCGGCGCCGGAGAAATGGGGGAGGAAGAGGTCGCGCACCAGGTCGTGACTGAGTTTTCCGCCGCTGCCGTGTCCCAGGAGGATCTTGTCCACGATTCAGGCCTTGCTTGGGCTATGCGTCGCGCGCGCTATACCGGTAGTAGGCCGCGCACGTCCCCTCGCTGGAGACCATGCACGGACCAACTGGATAGTGGGGGGTACAAACCTCGCCGTAAAGGGGGCACTCCGGCGGAGCCGCCGCCCCACGGACCACGTCGCCACACCTGCATCCCGCCGGCTCCTCAGGTGGACCCGGATCTATCTGGAACCGCTCTCGTGCATCCATGTGGCCAAACTCACTCCTCAGCCTGAGCCCGCTGTTCGCGATCCGGCCCATCCCCCTCCAATCGGCGGGGCAAACCTCAAACACTCTTTTCACGTAGTCCAACGCCATCTGGTTGCCCTCAGGCCGCACGCTCCGCGAGTAGACGTTGTCCACTCCTGGTCGCCCGGACTCCATGCGGTCTACCAGTGCGCAGATGCCCCGCAGGACGTCCAGAGGCTCAAAGCCGGCGATGACGCAGGAGATGCCATACTCCTCAGGCAAGAATCCCCAGGCCTGCGAGCCGATGACCGTGGTCACGTGACCCGGGCCAATAACGCCGTCGAGGCGCGATTCCCCCGAGTCCAGGATGGCCCTCATCGCCGGCGGCGTCAGCTTGTGCAGCGACAGGAGGTAGAGATTGTCGATGCCTTCCTCCTGCGCCTGCACGATGGAGGCAGCAACCGTGGGAGCGGTGGTTTCGAAACCGATGCCCAGGAAGACGACCGGACGGTCTGGGTTCTCCCTGGCCACCTGGAGCGCATCCAGGGTGGAGTAGACAACTCGCACGTCCGCGCCTTCGGCCTTGACCTTCTCCAGGCTGCTTCGACTCCCAGGCACCCGTACCATGTCTCCGAAGGTAGTGATGATCAGATCGGGCTCTTCCGCCAGCGCGATGCCCCAGTCCAGGTCCGAGTTTGCGGTCACACAGATAGGGCAGCCTGGGCCCGATAGGAGCTCTATGGTGGAGGGCAACAACTCCCTGATACCGTGTCTGAAGATGGAGACTGTGTGCGTGCCGCAAAACTCCATGATGCGGACTTGGCGCCGCGACCGTGTGCGGATGCGCCGCACAAGGCTGGCGGCCAGGTTTGGGTCCCTGAACTCATCCAGGTGCTTCAGGCCAGGCCCGGTCAGTCTGCCAGCGTTGTCCTGCCGGCTCGCGCTCACGGGGCTGCTCCTGCCTCTGGGGCCTGAGCCTGGCAGTTGGCGATAACCGCCTGGCCCAGGGAGACGCCTCCGTCATTGCAGGGCACCTGGTGATGAGTCAAGACTTCGAACCCGGCTTCTTCGAGGCCCTTTTCTGTTCCCGCCAGTAGCAGCCGGTTCTGAAAGCAGCCGCCGCTGAGTGCTACCTTCTCCAGGCCTGTCTCCTCTGCCACCCTGCGGCACATCTCCACCACCATCCTGGCCACCGTATTGTGGAAACGGAGGGCTATGGTCCCGCCAGGTACGCCTGCGGCCAGGTCGTCGAGGATCGCCTGCCATGGGGCCGATAGCTGGATGGTCAAGGCCGGTTCACTCTCGGCGATGGTGAAGGGATAGCCCTCGCCTCCGTCCCCATCGTAGGCCCTCATCTCCAGCTCGCTCGCCGCCTGCCCTTCGTACGAGGTCTCTCCACCGAAGCCTAGCAAGGCTGCCACCGCGTCGAACAGCCGTCCGCAGCTGGAGGTCAGCGGCGTGTTGATGCTCCCGTCGATCTGCTGCCTGATGATCTCCAGTTCGTGGGCGTCCAGGTCTCCCAGGTAGCGTACCGCCGATTGCAGCCCCTCGTCACCCAGCAGGCTGTAGAGGTGAGCAACGGCCATCCGGTATGGCCTGCGGATGGCGGCCTCCCCTCCGGGCAAAGGCACGTACTCCAGGTGCCCGACCCTGCGGAAGCCTCGATAGTCGGCCACCAGGAACTCTCCGCCCCAGATCTGACCGTCCGTGCCATACCCCGTGCCGTCCAGGGCCACTCCAATCACCGGTTCTTCGACCCCGTTGTCCACCATACAACTCACCACGTGGGCGTGATGGTGCTGCACGGGGACTAACTCGGCGGACGTCTCGAGGCCCCGGGCGTACCTGGTAGCCAGGTAGTCCGGATGCAGGTCGTAGGCTACGACCTCTGGCTCCAGGCGGAAGAGGCGTCGGTAGAGGTCGATGGAGATCTCGAAGTGCTCCAGCGTCTCCAGATTCTCCAGGTCACCGATGTGTTGGCTCAGGAAAGCGTATCTGTCTTTAGTGGCACAGAAGGTGTTCTTCAACTCGGTGCCGCAGGCCAGCACCTGCCGGGCCCTGGAGGGAAGGCTGATGGGGAAGGGCGCATAGCCCCGAGAACGGCGCAACGGCTGCGGTCTGTGCCCCGCCACCATCCACACGCTGTCGTCGTAGCGGGCGTAGATATCTCGGTTGTGGAGCAGGAAGTAGTCGGCAATGCCTTTCAGCCGGGAGACTGCCTCTTCGTTGTTGATGGCGATAGGCTCTTCGCTGAAATTGCCGCTGGTCATCACCAACGGCCTCCCTATCTCCCTCAGCAGCACGTGATGCAGGGGCGTGTAGGGCAGCATCACGCCCAGGTATCTGTGGCCCGGCGCTACCAGCCGACAGACCCCGGACTCGCCTTTCCAGCGCAACAAGACGATGGGACACTGCGAGGAGGTGAGCAGCCGCTCCTCCTCTGGCGAGACGAGGCAGTGAGACTTTGTCTCGTCTATGGTCGCTATCATAACCGCCATGGGCTTGGCAGATCTGCCCTTTCGCTCCCGAAGCCGGCGCAGCGCGGTCTCGCTGGTGGCATCACAGGCTAGATGAAAGCCTCCCAGACCCTTGATGGCCAGGACGTGACCCTCCACGAGCAGCCTCACCACGGCGGAGATCTCGTCGCCCACGGAGATGGGGACCCCGTCTTCGTCAGCGAGAGTGAGGCGGGGCCCACAGACCGGGCAGGCGTTCGGTTGGGCGTGAAAGCGACGATCCAGGGGGTCGTCGTACTCCCTCTGGCAATCCGGGCACATCACAAAGTCCCGCATGGTGGTCAGAGGACGGTCATAGGGGATATCCTCGATGATGGTGAACCGCGGCCCACAGTTGGTGCAGTTGGTGAATGGGTAGCGGTACCGCCTATCGGCCGGATCGAGTAGCTCCCTCAAGCAGTCCGGGCAGGTGGCCATGTCGGGGGAGATGAGTTGGTACTCCCCCTCTTGCGCAACGCTGCGCCGAATCTCGAACTGCTGGTACCCGTTCGAGGGGCCATCGGTAGCCGTGACGCGCTCGATGCGGGCCAGGGGCGGCGCTTTTGTTTCCAGGCCTCTCAGGAACTGGAGTAAGGCTTCTGGCAACCCTTCCACTTCGATATCAACGCCGGCCGAGGTGTTGGCAACCCAGCCGGTCAAGCCCAGGGCCTGAGCCAGTTGGAAGACGAAAGGGCGAAAGCCGACGCCCTGCACCACGCCAGTGACGTGTATCTTCTTCAGGAGAATGGGATCGTGCTCACTCAACTATGTATCCAGCTCCTGGACCGCCTGCTGAGAAACGGTGTTGTGTGTCAGGGGCGGCCTGGCGACGATAAGCCTGAAAATGCTCTGTACCGACAGATCCTCTACCCGTTCTATTCGCAGTCCGGCGCTCTCTATGTTGTCGATGGTGCGGCGGTTGATGTTGGCACCCTGGATCCTGACGGCGATGGGATTGACGATGTCCATCAGCCGCCCCACAACCTCGCCTCTAGCTCGCATGTGCTCCAGAAGTCTGATCTCCCCCTCCGGTTTGCAGACGCGACCCAGTTCCCTGAGGCCGGCCACCGGGTCGGGAACCGAGCAGAAGACGAAGGACGCCACTATGGCATCGAATCTGTCCGAGGGAAAGTCCAGCGCCTGCGCATCCATCTGGCGAAGATCGACACCCAGGCCCAGCGAGGTCGCTCGCTTCCGCGCCCTGGATAGCATCCTTTCACTGAGGTCGATGGCTGTGACGTGGACACCATGGGGGTAGTAGGGCATGTTCTTGCCGGTGCCCACGCCTACCTCCAGGACATCTGGCCCCTCGACGCCAGACCACAGAAGCCGGCGCCAGGGAACATACAGGAAGCGTTCCATGACCGCCTCTGACCCATCATAGATGGGGGCCATGCGGTCATACCGCTTCCTGGTCTGCTCGGTTAGCTCAGCGTCTATGCTCACTCAGAGCTCACCATTCAGGGTCTTCAGGTACTGGATGACGTCATCGAGATCCTGGTCAGACATCCGCCAGCGCGGCATGGTCGGATCTAGCGGCTCGCCCGCCGGGTTCAACCCCAGGGTGATCGCCCTCTTGATCAGTTCATCGGTGTAGGGCGGGTGCTCTTCCCCCTCCTCATGCTCCTCTTCTGTCAGATGGCTGTACCTGATGTCTCCAGGTATCTCAGTGCCCATCATCACAGGAGCGCCACCACGGCCATCGGGACCATGGCAACTGGCACAACTCCCCCCATGCATGTACAGCCACCTCGGCGCACCGTCGAAGGGGATCCGCT
>DATEXS010000041.1:0-14268 GCA_035256725.1 Anaerolineae bacterium | reverse complement strand
GCCCAACAACTGGGACTAGCCATGGGAGTCGGGTCGCAACGAGCGGCGCTAGAGGACTCGTCCCTTGCCTACACGTATCAGGTGCGCAAGGCGGCACCCGACATCCTATTGTTGGCCAACCTGGGCGCGGTGCAACTCAATTATGGGTACGACGCCGAGGACTGCCAGCGGGCCGTGGAAATGATCCACGCCGACGCTCTGGTCCTGCACCTGAACCCCCTGCAGGAGTGCTTGCAGAGCGGCGGAAACACCAACTTCGCATCGCTGGTGGAGAGGATAAGGGAGGTCTGTTACCACTTGCCGGTGCCTGTGGTGGTGAAGGAAGTCGGATGGGGCATCTCAACTAGAGTGGCTCAGATGCTCCAGGGCGCTGGCGTTGCTGCCATAGATGTCGCCGGGGCTGGTGGGACCTCTTGGAGCGCTGTGGAGCAACATAGGGCGGAGGACCAACAGTCTGACAGTATTGCTGAAGCCTTCGGCAACTGGGGCATACCCACTGCTGAGTCCATTGCCATGGTAAGGGCAGCTGCCCCAGACGTGGCAGTCATCGGCAGCGGTGGGATACGCTCGGGTATCGACGTGGCCAAGGCCATAGCTCTCGGCGCCCACGCGGCGGGGATAGCCACACCTTTGTTGTCTCCCGCAACCATCGGGGCTGGTGCGGTGGCGTCCAAGCTGGAAGAGACTATGGAGGAGCTGCGCATCGCCATGTGCTGCATAGGTGTTAGCGACCTGGGCTCACTGCGAGACACCCCCCTATTGCTGAGAGTCGATCGGATGTAGACGGGGGTGATGGTCTTCGAGAACCTGGAAGGGTATCTGGACGCCGTCGAGTCCTTGATGAGGGAATCGGTGGCGGTTTTCGAGGAATCGCTTGCGCCCTACTACGGCATGATCTCCTACCACTTGGGCTGGGTGAGTCAAGACTTCTCGCCCACCGAGCAGGACGCAGGCAAGCGCCTCCGCCCCTTGCTGTGTCTGCTCTCCTGTGAGGCCTGTGGCGGGGACTGGCACGAGGCAGTTCCTGCTGCGGCCGCGATCGAGCTCATCCACAACTTCTCGCTCATCCACGACGACATAGAGGACAACAGCCCTATGCGGCGTCACCGCCCCACTGTCTGGAGTCTGTGGGGCCAGGCGCAGGCCATCAACGTGGGTGACGGCCTCTTCGCCATCAGCCGCCTGGCCTTGCAGCGGCTCACCCAGCACGGCGTCAGTCCCGTCGAGATCCTCCGGGCCTTTCGAATCGTCGACCGAACGTGCCTCCTCCTCACCGAGGGTCAGTACCTGGATCTTGCTTTCGAGGAAGAGCATTCTGTGACCGTTGAGCTGTACATGGAGATGATAGGCAGGAAGACCGCTGCCCTGATGAGCTGTGCCACCGAGCTGGGAGCTGTGCTCGGCAGTGAAAACGAGGGGCTAATCGAGAGATACAAGTCCTTCGGCTACCAGCTCGGGCTGCTCTTCCAGATAGTCGACGACATCTTGGGCATCTGGGGCGCCGGCGACTCGACAGGAAAGGGTGTCGGGGAAGACATCGTCAACAAGAAGAAATCGCTCCCTGTCGTATATGCCTTGGAGAGGAGTGAGCCGCTCCGCCAACTCTATCGAAACGAGACACTAGATGAAGCGCAGCAACAGGCAGCGATGGAACTGCTGGACACTGTCTCGGCGCGCGACTATTGCCGACGGATGGCGACTGAAAAGCTGGAACTAGCGGTCGAGACCCTGGAGGGTGCGCATATCCAGAACGAGGCCCAGGGCAGACTGCAGAGAATCGCTCGGTTTCTGCTGGAAAGACAGCGCTAGTCACCGGCTTCGGGCAGGAAGCGCTCGAAGACCTCGTTACCGAGAAGACGTCCCCTCGTGGTCAAGCGCACTCCGTGAGCATCCACATCAAGGAGACCTAGCTGGACCAAATCCCCTATCTGCCCGCTGAATAGTTCGCCAAGGGGAATGCCGAAGCGCTCCTCGAACTCGATGAAGAGCACACCTCTACAAAGCCTGAGTCCCATAATCAGAGTCTCGCTCATCTCGGTGGCTCGGTCTATGGATTCTCTGCCAGCCACCGGGTCCTCTCCCCACTCCATGCGCCGAACGTACTCCTCTGGCCTGCCTACGTTCCAGAACCTGCCTCCGCGGTCGAAGGAGTGGGCGCCGGCGCCGAAACCCAGATAGGGCAGATTTCGCCAGTAGGACTGATTGTGTTGGCATTCGTGCCCGGCCAGCGCCCAATTGGAGATTTCATAATGTACGTATCCGGCTTCCTCCAGCCGTGCCTCTGTGCGCTCATACATGACCGCCCCCAGGTCGGTGTCCAGTGCGGGCACATCACCGGCAGCCACGGACCTGGCCAGCGGGGTGCCCTCCTCCAGGCTGAGACAGTATAGCGAGAGATGGTCCGGCCTCAAGTTGATAGCTGTGGAGAGGTCGTCCAGCCACTGCTGCAAATCCTGCCCGGGCAGGCCGTAGATCAGGTCGAGATTGATGCTCTTAAACCCCTCGTCGCGAGCCAGAAGAAAGGTATCTCTGGCCTGCTGGCCGGTGTGAATCCTGCCCAAGAGGGCGAGCATTTCCTCATCGAAGCTCTGCACACCAAGGCTCAGCCGGTTCACGCCGAGCGAGCGGAGTTCGGACAGATCGGCAGAGTCCACTGTGCCCGGGTTGGCCTCGATGCTTATCTCAGCGCCAGGCAAGAGGGGATAGCAGTCTGCGCAGGCGTGCAATACTCGGCCCAGCAGCCCAACCCCCAGCACAGTGGGCGTCCCCCCACCGAGGTAGATGGAGCGTGCCTTGTAGCCTGCACTGCTGCCTGACGAACGGGCGATTTCGGTGCACAGCGCCTGCACGTAAGCATAGTGGAGCCCTTCGAGCCCCGCGTACGAATTGAAACTGCAATAGCTGCACTTGGCGACGCAGAAAGGGATGTGAGCGTAGAGGGCTATGGTCTGCACGGAGCTGCCACCGAACACCGACGGCTAACGCGGAGGCTTCTGGCTTAGATAGAGGATGGCTTCCAGTACCCCGCCGCCAATGGCTAACGCCTTGTCGGAAACGGTGAAGCAGTGCTCCCTGATCCCACGTGGATCGACGTCGCCCACCTTCATTCCCTTGGTGACGGTCAGTCCGTCGGCCAGCAGCCCGCGCAATACCCCGTCGATACCGGCAATCACCGATTCACCATCGACCTGGGCGACCGACTCGCCGGCGGTCACCGAATCGCCTATGCTCCTGTATCCCTTCAACACCCCGGGTCGCGGAGCTCGCAGGACACGTTCCTGTGTGTAGCCCATCACCTGACCGGGGATACCTGTGTCCGGAGCGGCCCGGCCCTTCATAATCACCCTGCCCAGGTAGTGGCCTCTATTCGTCTCGATCACGGCGTGCGCATCTGTGCCTGCCTCGAATCCGGGGCCCAACGCGATGACGATGGGCGCATCGTCCATCCGCGTGCCGAGGTTGCGCTTGGCTAGGATGGCGTCTACCACCACATCTGGGTGCCACTGAGCGATGGTCTCGCCGTCAGGATCCACCATCACCGGCACCGCAGCTGTGGCCAGGGCCTGCAAGGCGGCCTCCAAGGAGTCCACGCGCCGGCCGATGATTCCTTCGATCTCCACCTCGCCCTCGAGCACGGCGGACGCAAAGGCCACTGCCCTGCGGATGACCGTTGGTTGGGGTAGCTCAACGACCAGGACCTGCATGCCCGCCCGGTGAAGGCGATGGATCACCCCGGTTGCGAGGTCGCCACCTCCTCTCACCAGTACCTTGATGTCCTTCAGCAAGGTGCCCTCCAAGACGCAGTCCCTCACATTATAGTGCAGGGCGGTGGTACCTGCCATTGGACAAGGCGGCACTAAGTGCCTATAATTGGCCAGCCACACTGGGAGGCGCAGATGGCCGAGCCCTGGCCGCTGATTCGTTCAAGACGCGACAAGTCCTACTGGGTCTTCTCAGTCCGCGCTGACACGGCGCGCTGTCCACGCACGGGCCAGGAACACGATTTCTACGTACTGGAGTCGCCTGACTGGATTAACGTCATCCCTCTCACCCCGGACAACCAGGTCGTTATGGTCAGGCAGTATCGTCATGGTACTCGCGAAATCACACTGGAGATCCCTGGGGGGTTGGCTGCCCCAGGCGACGGTCCAGAGGATGCTGCCCGGCGGGAGTTACTCGAAGAGACGGGATATGAGGGCGACCAACTGGTCTTCTTGGGCTCTGCTTGTCCGCAGCCGGCCATCTTGAACAACCGATCCATTACCTACCTGGCCAAAGACGTGCACCTGGTCCGGGTGCCCCACTTGGACGACACTGAGGATATCGAGCTCGTCCTGATACCCTTGTCGGAGATTCCCGATCTGATCAGAAATGGCGCCATTGACAATGCGATGGTCGTTCTGGCGTTCTATTGGTACTTCCTGCGCGAGTGCGACCAGACTCGCGGTGCGTAGATGAAGAAGTTCGAGCTCTCAACATCGGGTGGCAAGTATCCCATACACTCCCTGTCCATTCTGCTAGGCGAAGACCTCTTGGCGTGTCTGTGGGGGGGCACCAAGCCGCACATCGGAGCAATCGCGCTGGCCTTGCCTCGGCCCAGTATCAACGATCCGGCCATCACGAGTTGCACAGCCTCTGTTCTCACCATGTTGGGGCACAAAGAGGACGGAGTGGTCAAGTCCGTGGCGCAGAAGCTGTCCGCGAGACTGAACAAGAACGTTGTGGTAACTGCTGGTATCCACTGGGACCACCTGGATGAGACTGCGATCCGAGAGATCGAAGACAACTGCGCGCTCCTGGCAGACATGATAGGAGACCTGGCAGAGAGGGAGGCATGAAAAAGCTGATTGTGGGCATATCTGGTGCCTCGGCCGCCATCTATGGAATCAGAATGCTGCAGGCTCTGCGGTCGGCCAAGGTAGAGTCACACCTTGTCGTCAGCGACGCCAGCAAGAAGATCATACCCCTGGAGACCACCTACCAGGTCGCAGACGTGGAAGCCTTGGCCAGTCATGTCTATCCCATTGAGGACATCGGAGCTGCCATTGCGAGCGGTTCCTTCCAGGTAAACGGGATGGTGATCATACCTTGTTCGATCAAGAGCCTGTCCGCTGTGGCCAACTCCTACAGTGAGAACCTGTTGGTGCGGGCCGCTGATGTCACCCTTAAGGAGGGCAGGCGCCTGGTGATGGTCGTGCGAGAGGCACCCTTGCACAGAGGGCACTTGCGACTGATGCTGGCGGCGGCCGAGATGGGTGCTGTCATCTACCCACCTATGCCAGCCTTCTACGCCAACCCCCGGACCATCGACGACTTGGTGAATCATACTGTTGGCAAGATCCTTGACCTGTTTGGCATTGAGCACGAGCTTCTGAGTAGGTGGCAAGGCGCTGAGAAACCGTAATCTGTCTCTCGAGCGAGCGCACGCGAGTGCCAATACAAGCGGCTAGAGGACGATGCCATCTGCCAGCTGGGCGCGCCGGCGCGTGCGGTGACCGGGCCGTCCTCTCGGCGCGGCACCGAATCCCGCCTCCGCTCGCTGCTTGACTGTTGCGGAAATGTATGCTATAATGGCCTTCAGATGCCGACACCCCTCTATTTCGTGTTCCCGCGGGACTATGCGCGGTCTCTCCCGCGAGGTCGCCCCTCAGGGGCCGACATCATGTAGTGGGACCTGGCCTAGGGTCAATATCCTGTTCCATTCTTTGCAGCCTTGAACTCTGGTACGCTGAGTGAGCCTATGTCGCATCAACTCATCGTCGTTCAAGGGCAACGAGCTTAGAGCTGGCTAGCCATCGTACAGATAGGTCTAGCCAGTTTTGTTTATATCCCATGAGGAGGTAGAGCATGACAAAAGTCAGGGGGGCAGATGTTTACTGGAACCCGATAACGGAAACACTGCCCAGGGACAAGCTGATGGAACTACAGCTCAGGAAGTTCCAGAAGATAGTTGGGTGGGCATATGAGCACTCCAAGTTCCATCGACAACTGTACCAGGACGCCGGCTTGGAACCGGGTGACATCAAGACCTGGGATGACATTAGGAGAGTGCCGAAAGTCGAGAAATCGATGATGAGGCAGATCCAGAGGAAAGAGCCATTCCCCTATGGAGACATGCTCTGTGTCCCTCTGGAAAGGGTAACCGAATTCCACCAAACCAGCGGCACGACGGGACAGCCGGTCTATCAGGCCGATACTTGGCAGGACTGGGAATGGTGGTCGGAAGCATGGTCCTACATCATGTATGCTCAGGGTTTCAGAGACACGGACCGCGTTTTTCTTCCTTTCGGCTACAACATCTTTGTCGCCTACTGGGCGGGCCACTACGCGGGCGAGAAGATGGGTTGCGAGGTCGTGCCCGGAGGCGTGCTGGACACTGAGGCGCGCATCCTCAAGATGCAGGAACTGAGAACCACAGCGCTCATGGCCACACCCACATACGTTCTGGGCATGGCTGACACGGCACGGAGCATGGGCATCGACCCAGCGAAGGATCTTCAGGTCAGCAAGATCCTCTGTGCTGGGGAGCCCGGAGCCAGCATCCCGGCCACCAAGCAGAGAATGGAAGAAGCATGGGGGGCCAAAGTGCACGACCATGTGGGTGCAACCGAGATTGGCGCCTGGGCTTATGAATGCACCGCCCAGCCAGGCGGACTGCACGTCAATGAGGCGCTATTCCTGATAGAGTTGGAGGACATAGGGACCGGCGAGCCGATCACCGAACCAGGTAGACGCGGCAAGCTTATCATCACGGCCCTGGACAGGATGGGACAGCCGTGCATTCGTTTCGATTCCAAAGACGTGACAGCATGGGCCGAAGAGCCGTGCCCTTGCGGACGGACTTTCCGGTTGATCAAGGGCGGTGTCGTGGGGCGGGCCGATGACATCACCAAGGTGAAAGGTGTCCTCCTGGCGCCGTCGGCGATCGAAGAGGTCGTTAGGACTTTCCCCGAGTTGGGGGACGAGTTCGAGGTGGAGGTGACCAAGAAGGGTGACATCGATGCTATCGCCTTGAAGGTCGAGCTTCGCCCAGAAGCAGAAGGCCAGCGCGAGTCGGTGGAAGCCAGGCTGGTGGAGCAGCTCAGATTGAAGACCAACCTGCGGTACAACCTCGAGTTCCACGACTATGGCACGCTGCCCAGATACGTGCTCAAATCCAAGAGATTCAAGGATCTGCGGCCTCAGCACTAGGGGGATAAGAATGGGAGACCGGGATATCGATAAGCGCTTGCTGCAGGAAATGGACGACAGAATCCAGAGTATCAAGAAGGCCGCTCTGGAACTGCAAGAGCTCTGCGGCGGCATCCAGGCCGTCTACAGGAACGCGGACCGGATCTTGGCCAGCGTGAAGATGCTGGAGATCAACGTCAGCGATGTGTTGGACGTCCTGTGAGGGGCGCCTGTCATCAAAGCCCATCGCGGATCGACGAGGGACCTGCGGCTGCATGCCTTTGTAGCAAACCCGGTGCGGAACCGGTACTGAATCACGGAAGGAAGGAGGCTGGGAGGAGAACACAGCGAGAGTAGTGGTCCATCGGTCAACGTGTTTACAAGGTTGAGAAAGGAGGAGACGCCCACAGTATCGTGCCAGGCACAAGCGTGTCTAGCAGTGGTGTTGGAAACTGGTTAGCACTGAGAAGTGGGGAGGGCTAAACCGATGGCGCACAAGAAACCCATGACACAACCTCTGATCGGCCTGCTGACTGTGATTGTGGTCCTGGTGTGCGCGTTCATCGTGGCGCTGTTTACACCGGGGGCCTTGCCAGGACCCGTGAACGCAGTCCTGCTGGTAGGGGCGCCAAGCCTAGTATGGCTACCATACCTGGTGACCAACATGGTCTGGTGGCGAGGCTGGCCGGCCGGCAAGATGAAGCAACCGTGGGCGGGCCTGGTGAACTGGATCGTGCAGTTGGTGATGATGCTGATCACACTCGTCATCTTGATGCCCATCATCACCGGTGGGTTCGATTTCAGCCAGATGTTCCCAAAGGTCGCGATCTACACCATCCTATCGTTCTTCGTCATGCTGCACCTGACCTTCATCCTCGGCTTGAAGCCCTTCCACAAGCTGGAGTACCGCCTGGCTGGGGTATGCGCCTTCCTGACCTCCTGGGTCGTGGGGTATGTCATCTACCTCATTTTCTGCAATTGGGGCGCTCCTGGCATCCCCAGCGGCATGTTCTTTGCCCTGGACTTTGCAGCGGCCATACTGATGATGATCGTCTGGCAGATGATCGTGGCGGTGCTGTGGCAGGGCTGGCCCTTCAGCAGGATCAAGAACGTCTGGGGCAATGGCATCGTGGCCAGCGTGGGGATCATCGTCATGGGCTGGATCACCTGGCTCGTCCTTGAGGCCATACTGAAAGGTATGGGCGTTCCGGCGGGGCCCACCGGTCTCATCGTGCCCATAGTCTTTGCCCTGGGCGCCGGCACAATCTTCGGCACCTTCACCTGGGGTATGGCCTTCGAGACCTGGCCTCTCCAGAAAGCAGGGACTAACCTGAAGCGCACGCTTTTGCCGATCTTTGCCGTTGCCCAGTCGCTCGTATGGTACTTCATCATGAAGGCCATCTTTGGGGCTTTTGCGCCAGGCGCCCCCATTCCGCCGCAGTTGTGGACAGCGGTGATGAGCTTGAACCTGTTCACGGCGGGCATCATCCTGTACTACGGTGTATGGCACCGGTGGCCCTTTACGCCGCCAGGGCCTCCCCCCGGGTAGAACATAAGGCGGACCCCGGCTGAGGCGACAACAGAGGAACACTCAGGGGTTGATCGGCAACAACTCCGGTCAACCCCTGGAGCAGGGCCCCGTAAGACGAAAGGAGGTGACGGAGGGCAGAAGACGTGCGCTCGGCGATGAGTGATCAACGATATGTGGTTGGTCGGATCAGGCGTGCCGATCAAGCTCAGTGATGTATGTGAAAGGAGAGGAAAGTGGCTGAGAAGAGATTCCCAAGCCCGTTCGATATCAAAGATATCCCCGGCACCGAGGGCTGGCGGAAGATGTATCCGTATTACTACGTCTTCAGCGAGGATCGCAAGGAGTATGAGGAGGGCCAGTTCTGGTATTGGGACGCCATGCACCACCCTGACCCGATGCTGCCCTTCGACTGCATCACGGCCGAGAGCTGGTGGGTGGCGCTATCCCAGAACACCTCGCGCATATTCTGCGTGCCTCCGGCCCTGGGCATCGCCCACCGCATCGTGAATGGCTACACCTACATCAGCGCCCACAACACGCCTGAGGACCTCATCGCGGAACGGGTCCCGTACTTCGATAAGAGGGTAGGCTTCTATTTTGAGAAGTGGGACAGCCTGTATGCCCAGTGGGAAAAGAAGATGCGGGGGCTGATAGACGAACTGAAGGCGATCGAGATCCCCGAGTTGCCGATGTATGAGCCAGACCATGTGGTCTTCAAAGGTCTCGGGTACAGCAGCGCCTACACGCTCTTGGAAGCCTATGACAAGTTGATCCTCAACATGTACCTTGCCTGGCAGTACCACTTCGAGTTTCTGAACCTGTGCTACCTTGCTTATCTGACCTTCTTCGGGTTCTGCAAGGAGGCATTTCCCGACATCGGCGACCAAACCATCGCCAAGATGGTGGCCGGCGCTGACGTGATCATGTTCCGACCCGAGGAGGAGATAGGCAAGCTAGCCCGGCTCGCGGTGGACCTCGGCCTGGCGGGTGTGTTCAAGAAGGGCCTGGACGCCGACAACACCGTAGAGGGGCTCAAGAAGACCAGTGCGGGGAGGGACTGGCTGGACGCCATGGACAAGGCCAAAGATCCGTGGTTCTACGTGTCCACCGGTACCGGCTTCTACCACACCCACATCAGCTGGATAGACAACCTCAACATCCCCTTCGACCATATCAGGACCTACATTCCCAAGGTGGAAAAGGGAGAGTCCATAACGAGGCCGCTGGCGGAGATAAACGCCGAACGAGAGAAGATGGTGGCCGAGTACAAGGAGCTACTGGCCACAGAGGAAGACAAGAAGAGGTTCATGGAGCAGTACAATATCGTGCGCAGGACCTATCCCTATGCCGAGAACCACCTCTTCTACGTGGAGCACTGGCACCACACTATCTGGTGGAACAAAATCAGGGAACTGGGCCAACTGCTGGTGAATCACGGCTTCCTGGAGAACAAGGAGGACATCTTCTACTTCCATCGCTTCGATATTCCTGCGATGTTGTACGACCTGGTCACCGCCTGGGCGGTGGGGCCGCGCGTGCCTCCTCGCGGGCCGAAATACTGGCCCAAAGAGGTCAAGTGGCGAAAGGAGATCTTCAAGAAGTTCCGTGCCTGGGCTCCTCCTCCTGCGCTGGGTCCCACACCTGACGTGGTTACCGAGCCCTTCACCATCATGTTGTGGGGTGTCACTACGGATACTGTGAAGCGGTGGCTCGCCCCAGCCGACAAGCCGGAGACGATAACGGAATTGCGGGGCATGCCGGCGTCCCCAGGCATGGCCGAAGGCAAGGCCAGGGTCATCCTCGAGATCAGCGAGCTGAGCACCGTCCAGCCGGGCGAGATCCTGGTTTGCCCCATCACCTCACCTAGCTGGGCGCCTCTCTTCACCAAGATCAAGGCTGTGGTGACGGACATTGGAGGCATGAGCTGCCACGCCGCCATCGTCTCTCGCGAGTACCGCCTGCCCGCCGTGGTGGGGACCGGTTATGCCACGAAGGCGATCAAAACCGGGGACAAGCTAAAGGTGAACGCCAACGAGGGCGTGGTGTACATCGAAAGATAAAGCACCGCCAACACGTTCGGGGTCTGATTCCATCAGCGGGAGTCAGGCCCCGAACATGGCTTAGCAGCGTTGGCCTGGGCGTGCGGCACCACGGACTTTGCCCCAGGCGCGAGTTGGTTTCTGGCGCAAGGCTTCGCGGAAGAAACCAACTGACTTGAGAGGTAGGAGAGGAATGAGCAAGAAGTCGCCCTATGTCCTTTGGTTCGAAGACTGTGATGAGACTTGCCTACCGCTGGTAGGGGGCAAGAACATGAGCCTTGGTCGCATGACGACTGCTGGGATACCGGTTCCCCCCGGTTTCGCCGTCACCACCACGGCTTATGGGGAGTTCCTGACTAAGGCAGCTATCATCAGGCAGATCCGAGAAACCCTGGCCGAAGTTGACCCTGAGGATGTCACCACCGTGGAGAAGGCCGGCAAGGCGCTCCGTCAACTGGTCAGATCGACACCTGTCCCCAGCGATGTGGAGCAAGCCGTCAAGGAGGCGTACATAGCTTTGTGCGACAGATGCAACCTGGCCGCGATGCCAGTGGCCGTCCGATCCAGCGCTACTGCCGAGGACCTTCCAGGAGCGAGTTTCGCTGGTCAGCAAGAGACATACCTGTGGGTCATGGGCCCCGATGAGGTGGTGGAGTCCACCAGGAACTGCTGGGCTAGCCTCTTTACTGATCGTGCCATCACTTATCGTCTCAAGATGGGTTTTCCCCACGAACAGGTGCTGATCAGCGTGGGAGTACAGAAGATGGTCAACGCCAGGTCAGCGGGCGTCACATTCACCCTGAACCCCTTGACCGGCGACCGCTCCAGAATAACCATTGATGCCAACTGGGGCCTGGGGGAGAGCGTGGTCAAGGGAGAGGTCACGCCCGACAACTACCTGGTGGACAAAGTGACCTTCAACATTGGCAGGAGGACCATCTCGCCCAAGACCGTGGAGTACGTGGTAGACCAACAGACGGGCAAGGTGGTACCATCCGAGATACCCCCCGACAGACAAACCCAGCCTTGCCTTAGTGACGAAGAAATCGAGGAACTGACTCGACTTGCCAAGGTCATAGAGAAGTACTATGGCGGCAAACCCCAGGACATCGAATGGGCTGTGGATCAGGACTTGCCCTTCCCAGAAAACGTATTGATACTACAGAGCCGCCCCGAGACCGTGTGGAGTGAAGTAGAGAGGAAACCGATTGTTGATCCCGCGAAGAGCGCGCTGGACGCTATCCTGGATACGGCGATGAAAGGGAAGAAGGTCCAACTATAGATTGGCTGGCGCAAACGAAATGAGAGAAAGGAGCAAGAGAACGTGGCAGACAGGGATCTGCGAGACTTCCTGACAACGCTTGAGGCCGAAGGAGAACTGAAGAGGATAAAGGCCGAGGTAGACTGGAACCTTGAGCTTTCCCACGTGGCAAAAGTCAATGAAGAGCGAGGCGGGCCAGCCTTGCTCTTCGAAAGCGTCAAAGGTTATAAGACGCCCGTCTTTGTCAGCGCCCTCTCCAGCACTAAACGACTTGCCCTGGCCCTAGATATGCCCACCAACTGGGGTATCAGCCAGATGGCCAGAGAATGGGTCAATCGAACCAAGGAAGGGCTCCCACCCAAATGGGTAGACACGGGACCCTGCAAGGAGAATATCGACACGGATGATGATATTGACCTGTACAAGTTCCCCGTGCCGTGGTTCTACGAGAAGGACGGCGGGCGTTTCATCGGCACCTTCGTAAGCGTGATCACCAAGGACCCGGACAGCGATTGGATTAACGCTGGAACCTATCGCATGCAACTTCTGGACAAGAAGACCACAGGCATCCAGATCATCAGGGGAAAGGACGCCGACTTGCATCGGCAGAGATACGCGCAGTTGAAGAAGCCGATGCAGATAGCGGCCGTGATAGGCTACGACCCGGTGCTGTTCCTCTGTTCCAGCACGCTCTTCTCCCCCGGTCAGACGGAATACAACTATGTGGGCGCTCTGCGCAGGCTACCCATGGAGGTGGTCAACGGAGAATACGTAGACCTGCCCGTGCCAGCGCAGGCCGAGATCGTCCTGGAGGGAGACTTGTGGCCCGAGAAGCTCCGGGACGAGGGGCCTTTTGGGGAATACACCGGCTACTACTCTGGCAAAGGCACCGTCCCCAGACACTATATCGACGTGAAGGCTGTCACCTATCGCAACAACCCCATCTTCCATGCCACCACAGTGGGCCGGCCCGTAACCGATACCCACATGATTCAGGCCATGAACCGCACGGCGACCTTGTGGGGGCAGCTGGAAGCGATGGGCATTCGTGGTATCCAATCGGTGTACATCCCGCCTTCCTCCTGCGGGCGCTTCATGGCCATTGTGTCGGTGAAGCAGATGTACCCCGGCCACTCTTCGCATGTGGGTAATGCCGTTATCGGCACCAGCACAGGGGCCTACGGGGTCAAGATCGTTATCGTCGTGGATCACGACATCCCTGCTGATGATCTGGATCGGGTCTTCTGGGCGTTGAGCACCAGATATGCCCCAGAACGTGCCACAGAGATAATCAAGCGGGGCCGGTCTACGCCTCTGGATCCCTCGTTGCCTATACAATCCAGGGACATCACCTCCAGGATCATAATGGACGCCACCATACCCTATGAATGGACAGAGAAGCCAGAGGTCATCGAGCTGTCCACAGACGTGGTCGAGACTGTCAAGAAGAGATGGAAGGAGTACGGCTTCGAGGGTTAACCTGTTTCCTCGACCAGCCTGCGGCATGGAAACTACCCTGCCGCAGCCGGGCATGAGCCTTGAAGGAGGAAACCTTTGGCCAAAAACATAGTCATCGTTGCGACCTTGGATACCAAGGGCGAGGAAGCGAGCTACCTTAAGGAACTTATAGAGAAACGTGGACACAAAGCCATCCTGGTGGACACTAACATGGGCGGAGAGCCCAGCATCAAACCGGACATCAGTGCCGGTGAGGTGGCGAAGGCCGGCGGTGGCAACATACGGGAAATACGTGCTTCCAAGGACAGAGGCAAGCTGACCCCGATAATGATCAAAGGGGCCATTGCCAAGATCAAAGAGCTGCACGCTGCGGGCAGGGTGGACGGAATCGTCTCTTTCGGTGGTGCCAGTAACACCACCATAGGGACGAGTATCATGAAGGCCTTCCCCTTCGGGCTGCCCAAGTTCATGCTTTCCAGCACGGCATCCATGCCCGCGTATGCCGCTCAGTATATCGGCACCTCTGACATCGCCATGATGCACTCGGTGCTGGATATCGCTGGGCTCAACGACTTGGTCAAAGATGCGCTGAACCGAGCCGCGGGGGCCATCTGCGGCATGGTCGAGTCTGGGCCGCCGATTTCCGCGGACACACTCAAGGGGCGGGAGAAACCCCTGATCGCGGTGACGGAGTTCGGTTTCGCGGAGGGTGCCGGACGGTACAGCATGCAGTACCTTGAGGAAAAAGGCTATGAGCCGATAGCTATCCATGCGCAGGGCATAGGGGACAGGGCCATGGAGGAACTCAT
>DATEXS010000040.1:0-4401 GCA_035256725.1 Anaerolineae bacterium | reverse complement strand
TCGCCTGGCCCACCAGCTCTGGCCTTTCCACGATAGCGTACACGGCCAGCGCCGCCAGAATGATCAACAGAAGCAGTATCCAGGCCAGAAAGCGACCTCGTTTCTTCTCCGGGTGGATGTACATGATGACTACAATCCGGTCTCCACGATGTCCACTTTGGGCACAACCTGCACCCAAATGTTGCCCGGCTTCAAGGGAATGGGGTTGCCATCCTCATCCAGGATCTGGATCATCTCCTTCTGATCGCGCCGAACCCACGTCGCCTCGGTCATCTTGCCGTCTCGGAAGACGATGGCTGGCCCCTGGCCCAGAAGCTCGATCCTTACCGAGAAGGAGCCATACCCTTCGTCGATATCTGTTTGGACATGCCTCGCCTGGAGCACGATCACGTTGGTTGCTGTCAGAGGTTTCCCGCTGGTCTCCTCCATGTGAAGATCGTCGCCAGCATAGCGGACGTAGAGGCCCTCCGCCTGGTCATACACCCAGCGTGCGCGGCTCTGTGGGGCGTAGGTCACCTCGATCTCGGTCGCCTGCTCGTCCCATTCTACACTGTCGGCAAAGGTGAAACCCGGCCGGTCGGCAGGACTCTGCCAGCCCTGCTCTGCCACCTCGGCCCAGAGTGCTGAGGTGTCACAGTACTTGTTGAACGGGCTCACCCTACCCGGGAGGTTGGAGAAGCCCTTCGCTCCGAAGTATCCATCCATGTCGGGCAACCCTGCCTCCCGGATCATAGGCAGCACCCTGTTGGCAGCTCCGTAGTGCACAAGCACCGCGTCGAACATGTCCACCAGATGCTCCACATCGATCAGCCTGGCGCTCCGAACCGGGCCCACAAGCTGAGCGTCCTGGCAGAGGAAAATGGCACTGAATCGCGTGATGGCTCCCTCGGCAAAGTGCTCAAACACGACATCGGCCTTGTCGAGACCGGAGGGCGGGCGGCTGCCCGGGTAGTTGTCCACCTTGATGTCCAGCGGCCTTCGCATGCCCAGGGCCGGTTCGGCCATCTGCAGCCCCGTCAGAGGACACTGCTCATACGATCTCTCTGGCGTTGGTGAAGGCGCGACCAGCGTTGAGGTGGCCGTGGGCTCTGCCGCAGCGACGACAGGTGTCTTGGTGGGTGTCGGAGTCGCCGTCGGCCCCCTCTTCAGCACGGAACAGGAGCTGCCCGCCGCTACCATCGACATGATCCCCAGGAGCCCAACCACCACAGACATCGCTCGCCGTAGCCTCATCTGCTACCTCCCTGCGTCAGCGCCCACCGATGGGCTGCGCGACATGATCACCATATCCTCTTTCCCCGAAGCCAATTCTCCCCCTGGACCGACTAGCCCTCTCCCTTCTCAGCCAGCCGATCCGCGAGCATGCTGTTGACCATCTGTGGGTTGGCCTTGCCCCGTGTGGCCTTCATCACCTGACCCACCAGGAAACGCAGGGCCTGTGTCTTCCCCACCCGGTAGTCAGAGATAGCCTCCGGATTGTCCTTCAGGACCCGGTCGACGGTGCTCCCCAGCTCATCGACGTCGCTGATCTGGGCGAGGTCACCCTCAGCAGTGATCTCTTGCGCACCCCGGCCACTGCCGAACATCTCCTCCAGGACCGACTTGCCTGTGCTGATGTTGATCTTCCCTGCATCGACCATCTTGAGGAGCGCGGCCAACTGGGCCGGAGTCACCTTCACCGCCGCCATTTCCACACCGCTCAGGTTCAGCAGACGAAACAGTTCACCCGTGATCCAGTTGCTCACCGTCTTGGGCTGCAGGTATTGCCGCACGCATTCTTCGAAGTAATTGGCGACCAGCGGGTCTTCGGTGAGCAAGTCCACATCGTAGGCCGGCAGCCCGTACTCACAGGCAAACCGCTCCCTCTTCTTGGCGGGCAGTTCGGGCAGGAGGGAGGACAGTTCGTCGACCCATGACGTGGTGACCATGAAGGGCGGCAAGTCAGGCTCTGGGAAGTAGCGGTAGTCGTGAGCTTCCTCCTTGAGCCTTTGTGGTTCTGTCCTTCCCAACTCATCTCGCCAGCCAACCGTCTGCTGCTCCACCTTTCCGCCGGCCAGGAGGATCGCCGTCTGCCTCTCTATCTCGCTTTGCAGGGCATGTTCCACCGCCTGGAAGGTATTCATATTCTTGATTTCCACGCGGTTTCCCAACCGCTCGCTGCCTCTCGGACGGAGAGAGATGTTGGCCTCGCAGCGAAACGAGCCTGCCTCCAGATCGCCCGTGCTCACGCCCAGGTAGCGCAACAGCTTGCGGAGTTCTCGCAAGTACGTCTTGGCTTCCTCGGGAGAGCGCATGTCGGGACGGCTAACGATCTCCAACAGGGGAACGCCAGAGCGGTTGAAGTCAACCAGAGTGTATCGGTCCGCACCCTCTTCCCGGTGGTAGAGTCGCGCTGTATCCTCCTCGAGATGGACATCGGAAATACCAATCTCCTTGGGCACGCCGTTCAAGGTGATGGCCAGGTGCCCGTCCCTGCCGACTACCGCGCTGTGTTGCGAGATCTGGTACCCCTTGGGCAGGTCGGGGTAGAAGTAGTTCTTGCGGTCGAACCAGACCTGTCCCTCCGTGACAGTGCACTGAAGGGCCAGCGCGGCCATGAAGGAGTATTCCACAGCCCTGCTGTTGATGGTGGGCAGCGCGCCGGGCAGGGCCAGGCACACCGGGCAGACCACGCTGTTGGGCCCCTGATCGATGATGTCTGCGCTGCATCGGCAGAACATCTTGCTCTCCACAGAGAGCTGGGCATGCACCTCCATGCCGATGATCGCCTCGTAGTCCATCTCGCCACCCTATCGCCAGGCAACCTGTAGCCACCGGCTTCAGTCAGGAAGGGGGATTGCGCTCTATGCCCCGCCGTGCACATCGTAGCGTGGCGGGGCACCAGGCTGCAATTATACAGACATCACCGCGGCAAAACAACCTCTTGCCAAGTGGCCAGCCACGGCGTATAATAGACATGGCCCCTCTTCCCAAGGGGCGCTCTCATAAGGGGCATAACTGCGTTGGATAGGCATCATGGTAAAGAAGCTGGATAGCGTCGAGAAGCGCTATGATGAACTGAACAGGTTGCTGGCCGAGCCGGCCATCGCCTCGGATTATGTAAAGGCGAGCCAGTACGCCCAGGAGCGGGCCGAACTGGACGAAATTGTCAAGACTTATCGCCGCTACAGGAGCGTGGAAGAGCAGTTGAGCGACACGCGCGCGCTGCTGGAGGAGGATCTCAGCTCAGAGATGTCCGAGCTCGCGCAGGAGGAAGTCGATGCCTTGCAGGAGGAGGCCGGGGAGCTCGAAAAAGAGCTGAGGCTGCTCTTGGTGCCCAGGGATCCCAACGATGAGAAGAACGTCATCGTGGAGATACGGGGCGGAACTGGTGGCGAAGAGGCTGCGCTGTTTGCCGGCGATCTGTATAGGATGTATACGCGCTATGCGGAGAACAGGGGCTGGAAAACTGAGATCCTCTCCTCCAACCGCACAGGCATTGGCGGGTTCAAGGAAGTCGTCTTCCTGGTCCGGGGAAGGGGCGCCTATTCGCAGCTCAAGTATGAGAGCGGCGTCCACCGCGTGCAACGGATCCCTGTCACAGAGTCCAGCGGGCGAATTCACACCTCGGCCGCCACCGTAGCCATCTTGCCAGAGATAGACGAGGTGGAGGTCAACGTCGCTCCCGAGGACCTACGCATCGACGTCTATCGCTCCGCTGGACACGGCGGGCAGGGTGTGAACACCACCGACTCTGCTGTGCGTATCACGCACCTGCCTACCGGCCTGGTGGTAACCTGCCAGGACGAACGCTCACAGCTGCAAAACAAGCTTCGAGCCATGGCCATCCTCCGCGCCCGCCTCTACGACATCGAGCAGAGCAAGCAGGCGGCACAGGTAGAGCAGGCACGACGTTCCCAGGTGCGCTCAGGAGACCGCAGCGAGAAGATACGCACCTACAACTTCCCCCAGAGCCGGGTGACTGATCACCGCATCGGGTTGACCAGCCACCGCCTGGAGGCGATACTGAACGGGGACCTGGATGAACTCGTGGACGAACTGGCAGCGGCCGACCAGGCCGAGGCAGTGGAAGAGCTCGCGGCAGTGGACTCGTAATGAACGGGTCCTGCGAGTCGCCAACCAGCAGCCGTTTGTGCGAACAGACGGCTGCTTTTGTTGCCGGTCTGATCGGGGACTAGCGGCCATCAATGATTCTCGAGATCGTACAGCAAGATGAGACGATTACTGAGGTGGGCGGTCAGCGCCCTTGAAGAAGCGGGTATCGAAAGCGCACAGCTCGATGCGGAACTGCTGCTGGCGTACGCCCTGGGACTGAGCAGAACTCAGCTATACGCTCAGCTGGATCGGGCACTGGATGTGCCAACTGAGGAGGGCTTCCAGGCCCTCGTCAACAGGCGGCTG
>DATEXS010000039.1:0-5694 GCA_035256725.1 Anaerolineae bacterium | reverse complement strand
CGGGCGCTGCAACTCACTGCTGGTGTGTCCGAAGAGATGAGGAGACGTTACTTGCGCTAGGGCCATGCCTTTCGCTATTGAACGGCTCGACAACAAGGCGGAGATCTACGACCTTCTCAAGGAGGATCGGCTGTATGCCGCCTATGCCATCGGCGATCTGGAGCCGGCCCTGTTCAAACACTGCGAGTGGCACGTGTCATCCAGAAACGGCCAGCGGATCTCGCTCTGCATGTTTTTCAGAGGGCTCC
This sequence comes from Anaerolineae bacterium, assembly GCA_035256725.1. Taxonomy (GTDB): domain Bacteria; phylum Chloroflexota; class Anaerolineae; order UBA7937; family B3-Chlor; genus JAUVXJ01. The sequence goes on along the minus strand of DATEXS010000039.1, from coordinate 5,446 downwards.
CTACGGACAGGTTGTTCCTCATGGGGTCTGCACAGGGCCTGGAACCGATCCTGGTAGGCGTGCTCAACACATCGAGAGTGTACTTCTCTTGTAGGGCGCCACACCTTGCCGTGATCCGGCCCGGCTATTCGTTGCGAAAGATACAGTTGATGTTAAGAATGGCCCTCGCACCGCAGAAATTCACTCCGGTAGAAGGGTCCGTGACCCGGGTGGGCTCGAGACAGGTGGGTCTTCTGCAGGATCTCTATCGACGGCATGGGGGTGTTGCCTTTGCGCCGTATCAACTGGAGCAGGGCGTGTTCTATGGTGTGGAGAAGGACGGCGAGCTTGTGGCGACAGCCGGCACCCATCTGGTCTCTCGAACGTACCGTCTGGGTATCGTGGGCAACGTGATCACCCATCCCGACTATCGAGGCCAGGGATACGCCACCATCTGCACCAGCGCGGTCGTGGAAGAACTACTCTCGCAGTCCCTGGACGTGGTGCTGAACGTGGAGCACGGCAACGCGCCCGCGAAGATGATCTATGACAGGCTGGGATTCGAAGTTTACTGTCACTTCATCGAGTGTCTGGGAATTCGCAGAGCTTCTAACTGAACGGAGGGCGGAGGGGATGGACAGTCTTGGGTATCGGACCCGGAGGTTGGCGAGGGCCTTCCGTTTTGGAGAGCAGTTCGTATACATCAGAGGCGCGTTGGCGGGCGGGGCGGATTCACACCCGCAGATCGCTAGAATCGAAAAGGAGTTAGTTGATGGCTGAACATTTCGACGTCAGGGATGTGTCGTTGGCAGACCAGGGAAGGCTGCGCGTCCAGTGGGCCAGCCAGGAGATGCCCGTGCTGGGCTTGATCAAGGAGAGGTTCGAGAGAGAGAAGCCGTTGCAGGGAATCAAGCTCTCCGGTTGCCTGCACATCACCACGGAGACCGCCAACCTGGCCCAGACACTGGCTGCTGGTGGGGGAGACCTGGTTCTCTGTGCCTCGAATCCCCTGTCCACGCAGGATGATGTTGCCGCCTCTCTGGTGGTAAACGACGAGATACCGGTCTTCGCTGTCAAGGGCGAGGATAATGAGACCTACTATCAGCACATCCGAGCGGCGCTGGATCACGCGCCTCAGGTGACTATCGACGATGGCGCCGACCTCGTCTCCACCTTGCACAAGGAGAGGACGGAACTCATCGGAGACGTTCTTGGAGGGACGGAGGAGACTACCACTGGAGTGATTCGCCTGCGGGCCATGGCCAGAGACGGAGTGCTGAGGTACCCCATTGTCGCGGTCAACGATGCGCTGACCAAGCATTTCTTCGACAATCGATACGGCACCGGCCAGTCCACGATCGATGGCATCCTACGTGCTACCAACATACTGCTGGCAGGGAAAAACTTGGTGGTGGCCGGATATGGCTGGTGCGGGCGAGGCATTGCCATGCGCGCCAGAGGTATGGGAGCCAGCGTCATCGTGACCGAGGTCAATCCCTTGCCAGCGCTGGAGGCGGTTATGGACGGCTTCCGGGTGATGCCTATGCTGGAGGCCGCCGAGATCGGCGACATCTTCATCACCGCCACGGGCGACATCCATGTAGTCGACAAACACCACTTCGAGGTGATGAAAGACGGTGCCATCCTGGCCAACTCCGGCCATTTCAACGTGGAACTGAACATACCTGCCCTGGAGGAGATGGCGGTGGAGGTGCGCAAGCCGAGGCCGGGCGTGGACCAGTACTTTTTGGCCGATGGACGGCGCCTAGCGGTTCTGGGAGAGGGAAGGCTGGTCAATCTGGCCATGGCAGAAGGTCATCCCGCGTCGGTGATGGATATGTCCTTCGCCAATCAGGCTCTAGGCATCGAATACCTGGTGAAGGAAGGGAGCGCTTTGGAAAAGCGGGTCTATCCGGTGCCGGAGGATATCGATCGGGAGATCGCTCGCCTCAAGTTATCTGCTATGGGCTTGGAGATAGACGCACTGACACCCCAGCAGGAGAAGTATCTCACCTCCTGGGAAGAGGGCACCTAGGGCGGATCAGGCACAAACCAGGGCCGCCGCGTGCCAAGCAGAGTAGGAGGCCTGAGCGAGGATAAGAAGCATCACAGCGGAGAGCCTGGACAAGACTTCTGTAGAGGATCAGCGAGTGGAGCTTGTGGAACGGAAGGGTGTCGGCGATCCCGACTCCATCTGCGATGCGATCATGGAGGAGATATCGGTGGCCCTGTGCGCCGAGTACCTAGCCAGGTTTGGTAGGATGGTGCACCACAACGTAGGGAAAGGCCTGCTGGTCGCTGGCCGTACGTCGCCGAAAATCGGTGGGGGAGTCGTGGACGAGCCCTTGATCGCCTCTGCGCAACTCAGTTTGGGTGCAGGGGTGAGTCTCGCCTCGGTCGAGGGTGACGTGGAGCGTATTGTGTCGAAGGAGTTGAACGAGATCTACGATTTCACCTCCCGGCTGGCCAGGGGAGAGTACCCGATATGCTAGCCAACCCACAGGTTTTGCCGGGTGGTCCAGTTGGGTTATAATAGGTCAGAACTCTGGGCACACCAACCTGGGAGAGACACTTGAGGGCGCTGATCACCGGCGTTACCGGGTTTGCGGGCAGTCACCTGGCCGAGTACCTCCTGGCGCACACGGATCTGGAGGTGTGGGGAACCGACATCAGCAGCAACGACAAGAACATCGCTCAGATCAGAGAGGATGTGCACCTCATCGTGGGCGATATGTCGGATCCCACCACTGCCTCGGAGATCCTTTCGGAGGCAGAACCGGACTACATATTCCACTTAGCCGCGCAGGCCTTCGTACCGCTTTCCTGGAGCGATCCATGGCAGACCATGGCCAACAATATCCGGGCTCAGCTGAACATCCTCCAGACGCTGGTCGATTCCGGTGCCAGGCCCCGGGTGCTGGTGGTCGGTTCCGCCGACGAGTACGGCGTGATCCGGCCCGGCGAACTGCCTGTAAGCGAGGCGGCTCCACTCAGGCCGTATAGCCCTTATGCGGTCAGCAAGATCGCCCAGGACATGTTGGGCTACCAGTTCTTCGCCAGTCACGGCTTGCCCGTCGTCAGAGTGCGTCCTTTTAATCACATCGGCGCCCGTCAGAGCCCTGCTTTTGTGACCTCAGATTTCGCCAAGCAGATCGCCGAAATCGAACAGGGGCAGCGCAGGCCTTTGCTCGAGGTAGGCAATCTGGAGGCGGAGCGGGATTTCACGGACGTCAGGGACATGGTGCGTGCGTATCAGCTGGCTCTCGAACAGGGACAGGAGGGAGAGGTCTACAATCTGGGAGCAGAGCGGGCCTACTCCATCCAGGAGGTCTTGGACATGTTGCTGGGCATGAGCGAAGCTCGGATCGAGGTAGTGCAGGATCCGACTCGGCTGAGGCCGAGTGATGTCCCCGTTGTGGTCAGCGATTGCCGCAAATTCCGTGAGCGAACCGGTTGGAGTCCCACGTTGAGCTTGCGCGAGAGCCTGCGGTCAGTTATGGACTACTGGCGGGAAAGAGTCGCAGACGAGGGCAGAGGGCGATGATGAAGAAAGCCCTTATAACTGGTATTACCGGACAGGACGGTTCATACCTCGCGGAGTTCCTCCTGGAAAGAGGGTATCAGGTCATCGGGATGGTGCGCCGGACCAGTACCACCAACTTCGACCGGATCAAGGACATTCAGGAGAGAATCATCCTCGCCCAGGGCGATCTTTTGGACCAGGTGTCGCTGGTTGACGTTATGAAGGAGCACAAACCGGACGAGATCTATAACCTTGCTGCCCAGTCCTTCGTGCCGACCTCGTGGAAACAGCCTGTGTTGACTGGTGAGTTTACGGCTCTGGGGGTGACAAGGATGCTGGACGCGATGCGGATGGTCGTCCCTGAAGCACGTTTCTACCAGGCATCCAGCAGCGAGATGTTTGGCAAGGTTCGCGAGGTTCCGCAGCACGAACAGACCCCCTTCTACCCCCGCAGTCCCTATGGAGTGGCCAAGGTCTACGGCCACTGGATCACCGTGAACTACCGCGAAAGCTACGATCTGTTCGCCTGTTCGGGGATTCTCTTCAATCACGAGTCGCCGCGAAGGGGCCTGGAGTTCGTCACCAGAAAGGTCACTTATGTAGCAAGTCGCATCAAGCTGGGCCTGGCAAACGAGCTGCCCATGGGAAATCTGGAAGCGGAGCGCGACTGGGGCTTTGCTGGCGACTACGTGAAGGCCATGTGGCTCATGCTGCAGCAGGAGGAACCTGAGGACTTCGTGGTGGCCACCGGCCGGCCGCACTCCGTTCGACAGTTGCTGGAGGTAGCCTTTGGTTTGCTGGGCCTGGACTATCGGAAACATGTCAGAGTTGACCAGCGCCATTTGCGTCCGGCGGATGTCGATCAACTGGTCGGGGATGCCTCCAAGGCTCGCGAGAAGCTGGGGTGGAGTCCAGAGGTGGAGTTCGAGCAACTGGTGGAGATGATGGTAGATCACGACCTGTCCTTGCTCAAAGGATCGCTGTAGGGCGTGGTGGGATCGTCGATGAAGTGAACGACTTAGGGGCGACACTCGTAGATACTCACGCGCACCTCGATTTCTCCCAGTATGATAAGGACCGGGATGAGGTCCTTGACCGGGCAAAGCGCGAGGCCGTGACTCAAGTCGTGACGGTGGGTTTCGACCTGGAGTCCAGTGAGCAGGCCCTCGCCCTGGCCAGAGAGCGCGCAGAAGTGAAGGCCTGTGTGGGAGTGCACCCCCACGAGGCGGGTAAGATCGACAGGGCGTTTCTCCAGCGCTTGGAGGAGCTAAGCCAGGACCCGCAGGTGGTGGGGATAGGCGAGACCGGCCTGGACTACTATCGCGACCGCTCGCCGCGGGAGGCACAGCGACGAGTGTTCAGCCAGCAGTTGGACTTGGCGGCGCGTGTGCATAAGCCGGTGGTGATCCACGACCGGGACGCCCATGGCGATGTGATGAACATAATTCGGCAGTGGGCTGAGGGGCTGTCCGCGTCGAACGGCGAGCTACAGGCACCACTGGGGGTGGTCCATTGCTATTCGGGCGATCAAGCGATGGCGGAGGAACTCTTCGAGCTGGGGTTCCTCGTCTCCGTGGCCGGACCTGTCACCTATGCCAATGCCAGCGGTTTGCAGGCCTTGGTCGGTCGCCTGCCCCTGGATAGGTTGCTCGTGGAGACCGATTGTCCCTTTCTTTCGCCCGATCCCTACCGGGGTCGACGGAACGAGCCAGCCAATGTCCGGATCGTGGCCTCGAAGATAGCGGAGCTCAAGAACCTGTCCTTGCAGGAGGTGGCGAGGGCCACCACCGACAATGCCCGCCGGTTATTCAAATTGGAGTGACCTTGGCAACTGGGGTAGGCCCTGGCGCCTGGGCGTTCGCGTCGCTGTTGGCGCCGAGAGATCCGAGAGAGCTGGCGACGGAAGCCTGGCTCGCTGTGGCAGGTGAGTGTTGAAGACCCTAT
>DATEXS010000038.1:0-6573 GCA_035256725.1 Anaerolineae bacterium | reverse complement strand
CTTCTCCCCGTCTATAACCAGGAGGTTGTCCTTGGCCTCCACAGCTCCAGGGTAGGTGCCGTAGTTGGTGTCGTACTTGAACAGGTGGGCGTTGGTCGTCGCGTCGAAGAGGTCGTTGACGGCCACCACCTCCAGGTCGTCTGGATAGCGCTCCCTGATGATCCTCAGCACTTGTCGCCCAATGCGCCCGAAACCGTTGATGCCAATCTTCGTCGTCATGTTGAATACCGTCTCCTTTCCTGATGAGCTAATGCTCGTTCGTCTCTGCCAACATGGCCACGGCCGCCGCTCCCAACACGCCCACGTCATCGCCTAGCTGAGCGCGCCGCAGCTCCACTGCCCTTGCAGCTGTGGCGAACGCTCGCAGGTCTATGGCCCGACGGACAGGCTCAAACAAGCGCTCGCCCAGCTTGCTCAGGCCCCCACCGATGACGATCAGTTGAGGGTTGAGCAGATTGACTAGATTGGCCATGCCCACGCCAAGGTAGGCCATGGCCCGGTCGAGGATCGTGTTCGCTTCCCAGTCCCCCTGTTCCGCTGCTTGGGCTACCAGCTTGGCTGTGATGCGGTCGGGGTTACCATCCGCCAGTTCGGCGATGAGGGTCGGGACGCCTCTCTGCACACGCTCCCTGGCGTCGCGGGCGATGGCGGTACCCGAGGCCAGGGCTTCCAGGCATCCCCTGTTGCCGCAGCCGCAGAGGGGGCCATAGGGGAGAATAGTCATGTGGCCGATTTCCGCTGCCCCACCCGTGGCGCCTGCGTAGAGCCTTCCGCCGAGGATGAAGCCACCGCCTATGCCTGTGCTTACCGTGACGTAGATCATGTGGTCCGAGCCTTGACCTGCCCCGAAGCGGTGCTCCGCAAGGGCCGCGGCGTTGGCGTCGTTCTCCAGCAAGGTAGGTAGGCCGAACTCCTCCTGGATCATTCGCCCCAGGGGCACGTCACGCCAGCCAGGCAGATTGGGTGGTGCCGTCACCACTCCCCTTCGGGCGTCTATGGGCCCGGGGGAGACGATGGCGATAGCAGCCACCTGTTGGCGATTGATGCCCTCGGTGGTCAACAGCTGTGTGGTGGCATCCACCAGCCGATGGAAAACGGCATCCTGCCCTTCGTTGGCCTCTGTGCTGCGATGGTGTCTGGCGACGATCCGCCCTTCTCGATCCACGAGTCCGGCGACGATCTTCGTGCCGCCGAGATCGATTCCCAGGAAGAGTTCGTCTTTAGATCTACCCCGGCCGACCATGCGCCATCCTTTCTCGGGTCACAGAGGTCTCAGAGCGGCCCGCGATAGCGCCTGGGGAGAACGAGTGGACTATCACAACGGATTGTACCCCGAGCGAAGGGTAGGTGTCAAGTCTCCCGCCGACGCGGTGATGAACGCGACGCCTTCAACGGCAGCTTCGGCCTGAGGCGAGATCCGTTTGGGGCTGGTGCGTTGATAGAAGAGGGCGACAGCCTTCGGATTGCGGCGATACTCTCGTCACAGGGCGAAGAAGCGGGTCTTGGCGATGTCGAGCACTTCTAGCACTTCAAATCTCGTGATTAGACCTTGGGAGCGCGCCTGGAGCAGGAAGGCGACCTGCTCACCCGAGAAAGGTTTGTGAACTTGACCCGTGGTTTCCTCCTGATGGATGCTGAGGGGACCCAGTATAGGTGTTCACTTTTCAAGTGAAAACAGTTCACTTTCGAACTGCGAATGACAGGCTCCTATGCGCTTGACAGGTCGAACGCAGTGCGGTATAATATCAGTGTATGTTTCAATATAACAAACACGGAACTCCGCCGTACTACTCTTGTCCGTGGTCCTGTTTGCAGTTGGCCAACTCGGTAAGCCCCTGAGCCTTCACCCACACGGGCATTCATGGAGCGGTTTTGTTGGTGGACACAGATGACGTGGAGAGTAAGGACTCAGCAACCATAGGGGATGTGGCCGAACTGGCGGGGCCCTTGGTCGTAACCGTCTCTCGCGCCGCACAGCTAAGGGTAGGCATGGAAAGGGTTGCCAGATGGCCAGTGTAACGTACAACCACGTAACGAAGAGATTCGGCGATGCGCTGGCGGTTGATAATCTCACGCTGGAAATCGCCGACAAGGAGTTCCTGGTGCTCGTCGGTCCTTCTGGGTGTGGCAAGTCCACCTCGCTACGCCTGCTGGCTGGTCTGGAGGAGGTGACCGAAGGGGAGATCTACATCGGTGATCGCATGGTGAACGACATGGCGGCCAAAGATCGGGACATCGCCATGGTCTTCCAGAGCTACGCTTTGTATCCCCACATGAGCGTGTTCGACAACATGGCCTTTGGGTTGAAGCTCCGAAAGGTGGACAAGAAGGAGATCAAGGAGCGGGTGCAGGTTGCGGCCGAGGCCCTGGGCATCGGTGAGCTTCTGGAACGAAAGCCGAAGCAGCTATCAGGCGGGCAGCGACAGAGGGTGGCGCTGGGCCGGGCCATCGTGCGTGAGCCTGACGTATTCTTGATGGACGAACCTCTCTCCAACCTCGATGCCAAGCTGCGGGTGGAGGCACGCGCCATGCTCAGCAGGCTGCATCTGCGGCTGGGGACGACCTTCATCTACGTGACCCATGATCAGGTGGAGGCCATGACCATGGGCACCAGGATCGCCGTGCAGAGCGCCGGAGTATTGCAGCAGGTGGACACGCCACAGAACCTCTACGACCATCCGGCCAACCTCTTCGTCGCGGGCTTCATCGGCAGCCCGGCCATGAACTTCTTCGACGCCAGGTTGGCCGCCAGCAACGAGACAGTCCGGCTTCAGACCAAAGCCTTCCAGGTGGAGGCACCCAGAGACAAGAATCCCGTTCTCAAGCACCATCTGGGGAAAGAGGTCATCCTCGGCATCAGACCGGAGGATATTCACGACAAGAGATTCGTGCCGGTTGACGTCGCGGGTGCGCCGGTGGTGGCCAAGGTGGATGTGATTGAGCCTATGGGTTCCGAGCGGCATCTCTTCCTAATGGTCGATAGCCAGGAGTTCGTGGCGCGGGTGGACCCTCGCAGCGCTGCGGCGGTCGGGGAAGAGCTCGAGATCGTGCTCAACATGGACAACATGCACCTTTTCGACGCCGAGACGAAGGCGGCGATACTCTGAGCGGATGGGGGTTGCCATTATTCAACAGGTCGCTCCAGCGTGACGGCAGTACCCTGGGCCAGCTATGCATCCTCGGTTAGGCCCTTTGGTGACGATTATCGGAGGGAGGTGGGGAATAGCTGTAATACCTTGGCACGGTATGGGTGGGATTGTCGGCAATGGAAGGACGTATGAGACGCATGGAGGGAGGAAACGATGTCTAGGAATGTCCGATGGCTAGTAGTCTCTAGTCTGGTACTGGTCGCGCTGGTGGCTGGGGCCTGCGCGGCGCCCGCTGCGGCGCCAACGGAGGAGGTGCCAGCAGGGCCCACCGGCTCGATCGAGATCTTTAGCTGGTGGACCGCCGGTGGCGAGGCTGAGGGCCTTAAGGCTATGTCCGAAGTCTTTGCCGCCCGGTACCCGGACGTGGAGATCATCAACGCCACTGTGGCCGGCGGCGCTGGGAGCGAGGCCAAGGCAGTGCTCGCCACGCGTATGCAAGCGGGCGACGCGCCTGACTCTTTCCAGGTCCACGCTGGTCACGAGTTGATTGACACCTGGGTCGTGGCCGACAAGATGGAGCCAGTGACCTTCATCTTTGAGGAGAATAACTGGCTCGGCGTCTACCCGCCCGGCGTCATCGAAGTCCTTTCCAGCGGGGGCGAGATCTGGAGCGTGCCGGTCAACATTCACCGCTCCAACGTCCTGTGGTACAACAAGCAGGTCTTTGAGGACAACGGGCTGACTGCGCCCGCCTCGCTTGAGGATTTCTTTGACGCGGCAGACACGCTGATGGCGGCTGGGATCACGCCCTTGGCGCTGGGCGACAGCGGTGTCTGGGTGGACCTTCACGTCTTCGAGTCCCTCCTGCTGGCCCACCTGGGGCCGGAGGCCGACCGCGGCCTGTGGGACGGCACCACGGACTGGAACGGGCCTGAGGTCACAGCGGCCTTGGAGGACTTTGCCCGGGTGATGGGGTACGTGAATGCTGACCACTCCGCGCTTTCCTGGGACCAGGCTGCCCAGCTTGTTGTGGACGGTGACGCGGCCATGACCATCATGGGGGACTGGGCCGAGGGCTACTTCAAGTCGGTCGGCCTGACGCCCGATGTCGAGTTCGGCTACGTACCCTCACCGGGGACGGCTGGGAGCTTCATCATGCTCTCCGACTCCTTCGGACTGCCGAAGGGCGCGCCGAACCGTGACGGCGCAATCGCCTGGCTCACTCTGTGCGGCTCGAAGGAAGGGCAGGACGCCTTCAACCCGATCAAGGGCTCCATCCCGGCGCGCACGGATGGCGACCGCTCCCTGTACGACGTTTATCTACAGTCGGCCATGGACGACTTCGCCTCCAACGAGATCGTGCCCAGCTTGCCCCACGGCGCCGCGGCGTCCGAGGGCTGGGTCACTGCTGCCGGTGACGCCATGACTCTCTTTGTCGCCGACCTGGACGTCGCCGCAGCTCAAACGGCTATGGCCCAGGCTTGTGTGGACGCTGGCGTGTGCCAGTAGTCTAGGGTTCTCACGCGTCTCATGGACCCTGTGGGCGCCGCCGAGAGGGCGTCATCATCCCGGCGGCGCCCAGCCCATGTAAGGGGTGACTTATGACACACGCGCGGCGCGAGCGTTGGATCGCCTTCTTGATGGTTCTGCCGTCCATCATCCTGATCGCGATCTTCGTCTACGGCTTCATCGGCTGGACGGCCAGAGTCGCTCTGTCCAAGTGGGACGGCATCCGGCCTGACTATACCTGGGTTGGGTTGGAAAACTTCAGGCATCTACTTGTTGGGCAGGGCACGACGGCCAGACGCTTCCACATTGATCTATGGAACACCTTCTTCTTTACTCTTCTTTTTATGGTGGCGTGCGTGGTCGCCGGCCTGTTGCTCGCCATCCTTCTCGATCAAAAGATCAAAGGTGAGGGCATTTTTCGTACTATCTACCTCTTTCCTATGGCCATCTCCTTCGTTGTCACCGGAGTGGTCTGGCAGTGGATTTTCGCGCCAGGTACGGAGACGCGCCTGAGAGGCGTCAATGCGCTGCTGCACAACATGGGACTTGACGCGCTCCGCTGGGGGTGGTACACTGACACTACTTCCATTGGGCCTTTTCACGTGGCCTTGATTCCGGTCATTATCGCCGCTGCCTGGCAGCTTACCGGCTACACCACGGCCATGTACTTGGCGGGCCTGCGCTCCATCCCCGACGAACTGCGCGACGCCGCACGGGTGGACGGTGCCAGCGAGATCGCGATGTATCGCCGTATAATCCTGCCCATGTTGCAGCCCATCACCCTTAGCGCTCTGATCATCCTGGGCCATATCTCGCTCAAGATCTTCGACCTGGTCTTCACCATGACGGGCAGGGGAACCGGCTTTGTCACGGACGTGCCAGGCATTTTTATGTTTGAAACTACCTTCCAGGGCAACCACTATTCTCAGGGCGCCGCCATTTCCATCATCATGCTGCTCACCATCGCCGTGGTGGTCGTTCCCTATCTGATCTACAGCTTCCGGCGAGAGGTGGAGCTATGACGCAGCGCTTGAACCCCATGCGCATCGGCATCTACCTCCTGCTGATCCTCTTTGCCGGCGTCTTTTTGGTGCCGGTGTACGTTCTGCTATCCAGCTCACTCAAGACTTTTACCGAAGTGCAAGATCTTTCCAGGCTCTGGAGCCCGCCATCGGGGTTGTATCTGGAGAGCTTTCGCTCTGCCTGGTTTGGCATCCCGGAGAAGGGCTTGCGCGGCCTGGGTCCGAATCTACTCAACAGCATCTATTTGACTGTGCCCGCTACCATCATCTCCTCCATGCTTGGTTCGCTCAATGGCTATGTTCTCTCCAAGTGGAAGTTCCGGGGAGCCAACGTGATCTTTCCTCTGATGCTCTTTGGCATGTTCATCCCCTACCAGAGCGTCCTTATCCCGTTGACGCAGACACTGCGCGCCATAGGCCTGGGCGGGACCCTTTGGGGGCTGATTCTGGTCCATGTGGTCTATGGCATTCCTATTACCACGCTGATCTTCCGCAACTATTACGCCGAGGTACCCACCGATCTGATAGAGGCGGCACGAATCGACGGCGCGGGAATTCTGGGCATTTACTGGCGGGTGATGTTTCCCCTCTCCCTGCCCGGTTTCGTGGTGGTCATCATTTGGCAGTTCACCAACATTTGGAACGAGTTCCTCTTTGCCGTAACGCTGCTGCAAAAACCTGAACTCCAGCCGATCACCGTGGCACTACGGAACCTGGCCGGCAGCCAGATCAAGGAGTGGAACATGGTCATGGCCGGGGCACTCATCGCGGCCGTCCCAACGCTGCTCATCTATGTGTTCATGGGTCGCTTCTTCATCCGGGGTCTGCTGGCTGGATCGGTGAAGGGATAGAATCTGAAAGATGACAACTGCACAGCGGAATGAGACTGTCCTGAAGTGGGGCCTGCTCTCCACAGCCCGCATCAACGGCCGGCTGATCCCAGCCATTCGCGC
>DATEXS010000037.1:0-12124 GCA_035256725.1 Anaerolineae bacterium | reverse complement strand
CGCATGCTCTCCCTGAACCTGTCTATGTCGAACTTCTGACCGCTCACCTCCTCCAACGTAGGGATCAGGTCCTTCAACTGTTGTACTACGTCGTCGATGTGGTTAGGCAAGACCTCCGCCATGCCGTGCGGAGGGTTGATACCCACCACCGGCACATCGAACTCCTTGGCGTAGTACTCCAACCACTCCCTAACATCTCGGCACTGGTTGGTGTCATAGGCCAGCACGTCGGGCCGGGGCAGACTCTCGATGCCCTCATAAGCCTTGGAGAGAGGCGTCTCCCCTTTGAGATAACAGCCCACGTCGCTGGTAAGGTAGGAGCAAATCTCGGGTGAGTAGCCGATGGCGTTGGCCACCGGTATATACTCCATGGCCAACCTGGTGGAGCCCAGCATCGCTCCATGGTTCTCGGGGTAGTGTATCGTAAATCCGAAGGAGCTCAGCAGCTCCGCGGGGCCCACGCTCGTACACCACGCGATCTTCCCCTCTTGCTCTCCCTTGGAGATGCGGTCCATCCTGTAGAAGTAGTCCCGCATCACATCGTTTAGCTGTTTCGCAGCCTCTATCGGCTTGCGCAGCAACTTCTTCTCAGACATGATCACCCCTTGCCAGTTGTGTCACAGCGCCTCGGCGACCACCTCGGTGATGTCCATAACCTTCATCCGCTGCTTGCGCTCTCTCTGCAACTTGGCGGCCGCCAGCTTGAGATTACTCTTGCAGGTCGGACAAGCGGACACGATGACCTCGGCACCCAGGTCCATGGCCTCAGCCACGCGCTTCTCGGCCAGGATGGAACTCAACTCTCCGTCGTACCCTTTGAGCCCCCCTCCGCCACCACAACACTTGGCCAGGGCCCGGTTTTGCTTGAACTCCATCAACTCCAGCCCGGGGATGGCCTTGAGCACGTTTCTGGGCGGCTCGTAGATGTTCATGTGTCTGCCGATGTCGCAAGGATCGTGATAGATCACCTTACTGGGGAACTCCCCCTTGAACTCCAGCTTACCCTCGGAGATCAGCCTATCCATGTATTCGACCGCGTGCAGAACCTCCACGTCGAAGCCGGAGTGTTCACGATACAGGTCACGCAGTGTTCTGTGGCAGCCGGCACAGGTGGTGACTATCATCTTCGGCTTCAACTTGGAGAAGGTCTCTACGTTCTTCTCCATGCAGGCCTCGAACGTGGCCTCATCGCCGACGAGGTACGCCACGTAGCCGCAGCAGTTCTCCTCCTCCCCCAGAGCGGCGTACTTCACGCCCAGGCTGTCCATCAACTGCATCATGGAGGGTACGATGTACAGATCCTGGTAGGAACCGGTGCAGCCGAGATAGAGGAGGACATCCACTCCTTCGGGCGGGGCGGTCCGCTCCTTGTAGCCGGAGGGATAAGTCTCCGTTCGCTTTGCCGCAAGCTCACCGAAAGGGTTGCCCTCTTCCTTCAGGCTCTCCACCATGGGCACGAAGACCTGGGGAAGATAGCCGGCCTCCACCAGCCGCTGGCGGGCGGCGCCTACAATCGCCGCCACGTCCAAGCCTGCTGGGCAGGTGGCCTTGCAATTCAGGCATGTGGTGCACTGGTAAAAGCTGGCCGCCAACTCCTGCGAAGGCTCCACAGCACCGGTCATCAGGTTATAGGCCAGGATGACGTGGCCTCTGGCATTCCGCGACTCCAGGGCGGTCTCGGCGAAGATGGGGCAGCCCAGACGGCAGAACCCACATTGGATGCAGGCCAGTATCTCGTTGTCGGTGGGCATGCCGTAGCTCTCCACCTGCTCGGGCTTCTCCAGCAAGTCTGTGAAGGCGAAATAGTCGTAGATATCGCCGACCAAGTCATCCAGGCCCATTTTACCAGGGTTCAGGATGCCGTTGGGGTCGAGGGCCTGCTTGATGCTTCTCATCACATCCTGACCACTGCCCAGCTCCTTCACCATATAGGGTGACTTCGCCATGCCGGTGCCGTGCTCGGCGGTCAGCGTCCCGCCCAATCTCAAGGTCAGGTCGATGAAATCCTTGGCAATCTCCCTGCCCTTCTGCCAGTGTTCGGGCTTCCGCGCATCCAATAGGAGCACGGCATGGATATTGCCGTCCCCTACGTGCCCAAAACTGGCGATCCTGAAGCCGTGCTTCTCGCCCACCTCTTGAATACCCTTGATCACGGCAGGGATCTTACTGACGGCCACGCCAAAGTCCTCGACCAGCGGAATCAGACGCTCACCCCTGACGACCTTGGACAAGGCGGCCACCAACCCTGAGCGAGCCGCCCAGATCTTGGCCATCTCCTGGGCGTTGTCGGTCCACTGCATGCCGATCTGGTTGTGCTGGTCGGCGATCTTGCTGATCCGCTCCATCTGCTTCTCGACGAGCACCCTCTCGCCGTCCACCTGGATGAACAGCATACACCCCACCTCGTCGGGGATGTCCAGTCCCATCACCTCCTTGACCACATCCAGCGATACCCTGTCTAAGACCTCGCACTTGGCCAGGGGGATGCCCTGAGTCAAGATCTCGGTAACCGTGGCTCCCGCGTCCTCCAGGCTGTCGAACCTGATGGTGGTGAAAGCCACATACTCAGGCATGGGCAGGATTTTGGCGGTGACCTCCGTCACTACCCCTAGCGCCCCCTCGGAGCCCACGAAGATGTGCGTCAGGTCGAAGCCTGAGGAACTCTTGGGCACCGTGGTGCCCGTCCTCAGCACCCGCCCGTCGGCCAGCACCACCTCCAGTGCCACAATCCAGTCTTTGGTGCCTCCATACTTCACGGCCCGCTCGCCGCTGGCGTTGGTGGCCACCGTGCCACCGATGGAAGCCAGAACGCCGCTGCTAGGGTCTGGAGGATAGAAATGCGTGGGCGCCAGGGCAGCGTTCAGTGCAGCCAGAATCACCCCTGGCTCCACCACCACGTAGCCGTCCTCCCTGTTGATCTCCTTGATCTTGTTCATCTTGGAGACGTCCAGGACGATGCCTCCCGTGGGAGCGAGCACAGCTCCCGTCACGCTGGTACCCGAGCCCCGCGGGATCACCGGGATTCTGCGCTGGTTGGCCAGGGCCATGATCTTGGACACCTGCTCCGTGGAATGGGCAAATACGATCACATCGGGGACACCGACGTGGACCGACATGTCGCGGGAGTAGGCCATCAGCTCGACCTCGTCCACCCGGACGTTCTCCTCGCCCACAATCGCTTGCAGTTCAGCCAGGTAATCCATACAAGTCCCTCCTTCACTCCTGGAAACGCTCACGTCGCCAAATACCCACCGTCCACATAGATGGACTGGCCTGTGATGAAGTCTGACGCGCTGGAGGACAAAAAAAGCACCGCCCCAACGATCTCCTCGGGTTCTGCCACCCGACCCTTGGGGACGGCGCTCAGGTATTCTTCCGCGCGCTCCGCATCGGCCCACAGAGGCCTACTGAACTCCGTCCTGGTTAGTCCGGGGCCCACTGCATTGACACAGATGCCGTAGAGCGCCCACTCTGCCGCCATACACATCGTCAGCATCTTCAGGGCAGCCTTGCTGGCATTGTAGACCCCCATGCCGACGCTTCCTCGCTCCGCTCCGACCGTGGTGATGTTGATGATCTTTCCTCGCCCTTGATCGATCATCCTTCTCGCAGCAGCGCGACTCAGAAGGAGTGGTCCTTTGCAGTTGGTGTCGAATATCCTATCCCAATGCTTCTCCTTGAACTCTAGCAGGGGCGCTAGATAGCTAGTTGCGGCACAATTGACCAGGATGTCGATCCGGCCAAACTCGCCAACCGTCGCCTCGACCAGAGCTTCGATCTGCTCGCTGGAGGTCAGGTCCGTGGCCGCTGCCAGGGCCTTGCCCCCAGCCGCACGGATCTCCCCGGCAACGGCCTCCAACTCCGGACCGTTGCGGCTCGCCACCACTACGGAGGCCCCCGCAGCCGCCAGGGCACGAGCGATGGCCCTCCCGATACCTCGGCCCCCGCCCGTAACGACAGCTACGGCGCCGCTGAGATCGTATGACGCGTGCGAATCCACGTTCCTCTTAACGCTGTGAGCGAGGCTAGTGCCAAGCTGAACCTCCGCAGAGGCAGCCCTTGTTTAGCAGCAGGAACGCTATTGTGAACAGTTCGAGAGCTGACGGCCAAGCACAATCGGCCCGTCGCCATTCTTACTTCAGATATCGCTCCCTGAGGATGCGATGCAAGATCTTCCCCGTTGCCGTCCTCGGCATCTCTTCAGGCTTGATCAAGTCCACGGTCTTGGGCCTTCTGTAGCCCGCGAGCTTCCCTTTGGTGAACTCGATGATCTCCTGCTCGGTCGGCGCGTTAGCCGGGTCTTTGGGGATGACCACCGCCTTCACAGACTCGCCCCACTTCTCGTCAGGCACCCCGATGACCGCCACGTCCAGGACCGCTGGGTGAGACGCCACCACCGCCTCCACGTCGGACGGGTAGACCTTCTCACCGCCGGTGATGATCATATTGTCCTTGCGGTCGACTATATAGTAGTAGCCCTCCTCGTCCATCTTGGCCATGTCACCGGCACTGAAGTACTCCCCCTGGAACGAGCTGGCTGTCTTCTCGGGCATTTTCCAGTACTCGTCAAACATCATCGGACCGCGTGAGTACAGCTCGCCCACTTCGCCCTGAGGGACTGGGTTGCCATTCTCGTCCAGGAGCCTGAGCAGGTCTGTACCTGCACACTCCGTGCCAATGGATCCCAGCTTGGTCAGTTGCTCGTGGGGCTTGAGGAGGGTTACCAGTCCAGCCTCGGTTGAGCCGTACGCCTCGAGCAGTTCGGCGTTGGGGAACATCGCCATGATGCCCAGCTTGGTCTCCTTGCGGGCTGGCGCAGAGGAGATCAGCAACTGCCGGACCGAAGACAGATCATACTTGGTCCTCGCCTCTTGAGGCAGGTTGAGCATCATGATGTAGTGGGTTGGGACCAGAGAGGTGAAGGTCACCTTCTCCCGCTCTATGATCTGCAAGAGCTCCTCTGGATCGTAGTTGGTGGCTCGATGGATATACACCCCTCCGCCGATGTAGCTGAACACGAAGGAGTAGAAGGTCGAGTTCACGTGGCACAAGGGCATCACGATCATCCCAATATCATCAGGGCGATACCCAAAGTCGATCTCATTGATCATGTAGAAGGCCGTGTACGATTCGTGGGACCTGATGACCCCCTTCGGACGGCCGGTGGTTCCAGAGGTATAGAGATGGATCCAGGTATCCTTAGGATCGACCTTGACCTCCGGCTCTGCTGGCGAGGCGGCAGCGATGATCTTCTCGTAGTTGAGGTATCCAGCGGGCGCCTTGTCCTCATCGCCGATGAAGATGAACCTGTCGGAACCGACCTGTTCGAAGGCATCTTTCACCGAGTCTACTTCCTTCAGAAACTCCTCGCTAAAGATGAAGGCTTTGGACTCGGAATCGTTGACCACATACTCGATCTCCCGTCCTACCCACCTGAAGTTGATCGGTACCACCACCAACCCTGCCTTGGCGGCAGCCAGGTAGATATCCATGTACTCCATCACGTTGTAGAGCAACACGGAGATCCTGTCACCCTTCTTGAGGCCCATGTCCAGCCAGGCGTTGGCCAGGCGACAGCTCTGCTCGTTGTACTCTTTGAAGGACAGTTCGTTGAAACCGTTCTTTACCGCCTCGCCCTTCACGGCCATCTTGCCGCCGAACTTGACGGCATTGACCCTCATAATCTCGCCAACGTTCAACCAAGTCGCCATCTTGCCCCTCCTTACCTCCTACACGGGCGCTCCACTTCTCCACCCATCTCGCACGCATTGTAGCATCGCGGGTCTGCCTTGTCAAGGACAACGGCCACGAAGGGCCCGCGGTTCAGCATCATCGCTGCTCAGCGACACCACCCCCACAGCCAATCGGTTCCGGCGGCCCTCAGGCCCCGAATCATGGCCATCTTCGCGGGCACGGTCGTCCCCCGAGGGCATGGCCCCACTAGTTTCCGCAAAGGGGGAATCTGGGTAGTTCACACCAGACGCCCGTGTGAACTACCCAGACCCAAACCTGATGCTCTCACGCGCCGAGTTCGGCCCAGCACCGCTGCCTTGACGCCAGGCTAGGGCCCCTGGCGGCGACCCTACTGCTCCTGAGGCTTGCCCAACACCTCGGCCATGAAGTTCTCGTCCACCATGGCTGCCTGGTCGATCAACTGGCGATACTTGATGAAATCTATGGTGTCTTTGCCGGTGATCTTCTTGGTGTTGAAAGCATGGAAACCCAGGAAAGCCTCGCTGGACATATTGGTGGCCAGCCAGTGGCGATAGTACAACTTGCCCTGATCCCAGAAGAACTTCTTCTTGGCCCTGACCGAGTCTATAGACATCTGGAGGCAGTTGGGGAAGAGATTGGTGAAAGTCCACAGCACCTTGTTCACTTCCGCATCCAGCAGCTCGAAGTTTGCAGAGGAGTTGAAGACGAGATCCCTGGCCTTCTTGAACTCCTCCCCGGTCTTGAATTCCCCGTAGACGATCTCACCATCGTGCACATACTCTGCGGTGATCACCTGGGGGTTCCGGAGCCAATTGCCCTTCTCGTCCTTCAGCACCGGCGCCACCTTGCTGAGGTAGCCCTTGCGGAACATCTTGTAGGCGCTCCACATCTCACAGGAGATGCAGTTCCACATGGCGTCCTCTATGCCCAGGTACCACGGCAGGAAGTCAGAGGACCCACCTACTGGCGCGGAGCCATGGCGGGGACCGGCCTGCCCATAGACCGCCAGATCAGAGGAGATGCAGAGGTCACAAGCGCCCCCGATCTCTTGACCACCGGCCACCCTCATGCCATTGGCCCGGGAGATGACCGGCTTCTTGCAGTCCAGGATGGAGTCGACCATGCCATTGAAGAGATCCATGTACAGGGCGTACTCGGTGGGCCTTCCGCTGTAGTACTCGGCGTACTCCTTGGTGTTGCCGCCGGTACAAAACGCCCTATCGCCCACGCCGGTGAAGACCACAGCCACCACGCTCCGGTCCGCACTGGCATTGGTCATCCCAGAGATGACCCCCTTCACCATCTCGGTGGTGTACGAGTTGTACTGCTTAGGGTTGTTCAGCCAAATCCAGACGCTGTACACCCCCTCGACCGGGTTGCCCTTGGGATCGAGAATGGGCCTCTTGTCGTAGACCACACATGGGGGTTTGTCCATGGTGCCAAAATGCTCCGCGCCCCAAAGTGTATGATCCTTGATCTCGTGGTCCCTGGGTAGCCATTCCAGTGCCATCTACTTCTCTCCCTTCCTTTTCCTTCATGTCTTAGTTTCTCTGCTAGTCTGTGCCCGTGCGGGCGTTTTGGGGGTCAGGCAGCGACACCTAGGAAACTGGTGCCCTGAACCTGGTCCGGGAGGAAATATGTCAGAGAGAACATGTGGCGCACATGGGACGCCATACATGCATTATAGCAGACTTTCTACTCCCTGTCAAGATACTTCCTCCTCCACTCGCTCTACTTGCCCTTGAAAGTGGGTTTCCGCTTCTCCAGGAAGGCTGCGGTTCCCTCGTGATAGTCTTCAGTGGGGCAAAGGACACCGAACTCCAGGGACTCGATGGAGAGACCGCTCTTCAGATCCACCTCCAGACCCAGATTGATGGCTTCCTTGCACGCAGCTAGAGTCAGTGGAGACTTCGCGGCCAACTTCGTGGCCAGAGCTTTGGCCTCATTCAGTAGCTCTCCCTGAGCAACCACCTTCTCCACCAGACCGATGCGCAACGCCTCCTGAGCGTCGATCATATCCCCAGTCAGGATCAGCAACTTCGCCATGCCCTTGCCCACTAACCGCGGCAGACGTTGGGTCCCTCCGTATCCAGGGCTGATGCCCAGGCCGATCTCCGGCTGCCCCATCCTGGCCGTGTCAGAAGCCAGGCGAATGTCGCAAGCCATTGCCAGTTCCAGTCCTCCCCCCAGCGCGTAGCCGTTAATGGCCGCGATGACCGGCTTCGGCAGGTTCTCTACCTTGAGCGTCATCGCCTGGCCGCGCTGGGAGTTGGCGAAGGCATCCCTGGACGTCTTCAGGCCCTGCAACATGCCGACGTCTGCCCCGGAGATGAAAGCCTTGTCTCCCGCCCCGGTGATCACGACGGCACGCACGTCGTCGTCCGCCTTGAGCTCGTCCATAGCCTCGCTCAGTTCGGCGACCACATCATCGTTGAGCGCGTTGTATTTGTCTGGCCTGTTGATGGTGAGCACCGCAACACCGTCCTCGCGGTCTATCAGCAGATACTGGTAAGCCATGCACTGCACCTCCTCTACTTATCTAGTCGGACGTCGCCGCCCGATCAAGCCTCCCAGAGGTTTCGAACCTCCGGGAGGGCCTCCAAACGCCTGACGGGTAGCTCAGACTCACTTGTACTCGCCGTAGAAACCCACGCCCGATTTGCGGCCCAGGATCCCCGCCGAGACCATCCGCCTCAAGAGCACCGGCGCCGCGTACACGTCATCTTTCAACTCGTCGAACATGTTGTCGGCAATGAACAGCGTCGTGTCGTTGCCCAGGATGTCCAGCAGCCTGAACGGTCCCATCGGGTGATTCAGCCCCAACTCTATCGCCGTATCTATATCCTTGATGGTCCCTAGACCAGACTCGTACATACGGATGGCGTTCAGCAGATAGGGTATCAGCAACCGATTGACGATGAAGCCGGGCGTGTCTTTGGCCATCACTACCGTCTTGCCCAGTGATTCGGAAAACGCCTTCAGCGTCTCTACAGTTTCCCCGCTGGTGACGATGGTGGTCACAATTTCCACCAGGCGCATCACCGGCACAGGGTTAAAGAAGTGTAGACCAGCCACCTTGTCCATGCGCTTGGTCGCCGCGGCCATCTCCGTGATGGTCATGGACGAGGTATTGCTGGTCAGCAGAGCGTGCGCAGGGCAGACCTGGTCAAGTTGCGCGAAGACCTGTTTCTTCAGATCCAGGTTCTCGATCGCTGCCTCCACCACCAGGTCGCAGTCCTTGAAGTCCTTGTGGTCGGTCGTGCCGGTGATACGACCCATGATCTCGCCCTTCTGATCAGCCGTGATCTTCTCCTTCTCCACTGCCCTGCTGAGGAAGTGATCGATCGTCCCCAAACCCTTCTTGAGCAACTGATCGTTGATCTCGGAAACCACCACCTCATAGCCGGACTGGGCGCACACCTGCACAATGCCCGCACCCATGATCCCCGCACCTACTACGCCAACTCTCTTGATTTCCACTGTTCAACCTCCTTTTCAGTTTGTTAGAGGGCCTTCTCAGGTGTCCTCAGAAATAGCGAGGCGACGGCTCCGACTAGAGCCGCCGCACCCGCGATGACGAAAGCTACAGTATAAGAGCCGGTCAGGTCAGCGATGCGGCCCCCGATGAAGGTGCCACACGCCTGGCCGATGCCGAAGAAAAGGGTAATGAATCCCAGCGCCGCAGGAGCCAGTCTTGCTCCCAATAGGTCGCCGCTAGCTGCTGCCATGATGCCCGGGATGCTCCACGCCGTCAGCGCGAAGAGCAGAGCGGAGAGGTAGTACCCGGCCGGAGCCTTCCACAGGCCGAAGATAGTGAAGCACAGGAACTGCAGGAAGTAGACGATGGCCAGGCCATACTTCCTACCCACCACATCGGAGACCGCCCCCCAGATGAAGCCGCTCATGATGCTTAACAGGCCCACTGCGGACCACAGCGCTCCGGCGGCCTCGGTGGTAAAGCCCGCCTCCCAAGTCAAGTACCGCGCGAAGAACGTAGTATAGATGATATATGAGAAGCCAAAGAGGATGTAGATGAGGGCCAGGTGCCACACCGGCGCGGACTTGTACACCGTTCCCCACTGTAGCCCAGACGCCTTGGAGAGTGGGGCAGCAACTGCCGTCTCCACTGCTCCGATGGGCGCTAGCCCCTTATCCCGAGGATGATTCCTCAGGATCACGTATCCGAGGACCGCGATCAAGATGGCCAGCCCGGCCAGACAGAACCACGAGTATCGCCAGCCGACGTCACCGTAGCGGCTGAGGATTTTGGGCACGAGGAACCCAGTGATCACCATCCCAAAGCTGGAACCGCTCACGGCCATGCCGGTGGCCAGCCCCCTTCTCTTGGCGGAGAACCAGGCCGGCACCAGGCCCATCACCGGCACATTGGTCCCTCCGCTGCCCACACCTGTCAACAGCCGCCCTAGCAGGGCCACCTGGAAGTTGGGCGCCATCCCCGTCAAGATCATCGATCCGCTAATGATACACATGAAAATCGTGGTCACTATCCTGGGCCCGAAGCGCGAGGCCAGATAGCCACAGGTAACCGCCATGACCAGATAGCCAATCATGTTCCCCGTAGCCAGATCACCGGCCTGGCTGTCAGTGAGACCCAGCCCCTCCTTCATGCTCGGCAGGATCATGGTGTAGCCAAAGCGAGCGAGGCCCAGCGCTCCCAACACCGTGACCACGCTCATGATGGCGATGATCCAGCCGTAATGCAGACCCCGGCTCCGACCGCGCGACGCGTCCTCCATCTCTCCTCCTTGGCAACAACAGGCGGGGCTTGGTTCACGAAAAACCGCCCCGCGTCCTAGGGAGTAGCCAGCCGCCTGGCGTTCTCCTCCAGGACTTCCACCGCTGCGTCCGTCAAGGCGACGCGATACGCCAGCAACCCACGCCCGCTATCGAGCAGAGCCTGCCTGATGGGGCCCTGCAATTCTTCCATGGTCCCGTATATGGTCTCGGCGATCTCGCAAGTGTCCTGTGCCCCGAGTTCGCCCGCTACGGCCCGAGCCTTGAACACGTGGCTGGTCCAGTCGAGGTAATCCTCACCTCCCGTAAAACGGACGTGAACCCGCAGCAGATACCTCTCCAGTTCGATGTCTAGTCCGGTCTCCTCCAGGGCCTCTCGCCTGGCACCTTCTTCGAAGGACTCGCCAGGCTCCAGACCACCGCTAGGAGCGCGATAGATGGGTCGTCGGAACATGGGTTTTCTGATCAGGGCCAGCCGGTCACCCTTGAAGATGAACAAGGTGATATCATGAGCACGTCCATGCTTCTGAGTAGCCCGGACAAAGGCGACCTCCAGCTCCCCTATGTCCTGTTCCAGGTGCAAGACCAGGGGTTTGCCGAGCTTCGCCTCTATCTCCTCTATCTGTCTGGCCTCGATGTACATCTGGCCACCGCCGCCAATCCACGATTCAGTTCACCAACGGAATGCCGCCGGACCACCTATTGCCTCTCTTGACCCAATGCCCCCAGAAGCTCGTCGTGGATCCAGCCGTTGCTGGCCACGACGTGCCCCTCAAAGGGGGTCCAGGCCTCGCCCCTCAGGTTGGATACCCGGCCTCCCGCTTCCTGGATCAGCAAACCACCGGCGGCGGTGTCCCAGGGCTTTACGTACAACTCCCAGTGACCGTCCAGTCGTCCGGCCGCCACGTAGGCCAGATCCAAAGCCAACGATCCGCTGCGTCTCACCCCCTGTATGTGGTTGATGACCCTGCCCAGGTAGCTCACATTGTTCTCCGGTAGAGAGGCTCGCTCGTAGGGGAACCCCGTGGAGAGAAGAGAGAAGATCAACTGGTCAGTTCTGGAAACCGAGATCGCTCTCCCATTGAGGGTGGCGCCACTCCCCTTCGTGGCGTAGAAGACCTCCTCTCGCAGAGGGTCATAGACACACCCGGTCAGCACATTGCCGTCGTTCACCAGCGCCACAGACACGCAAAAGGCGGGATAGCCATGCACATAGTTGGTGGTCCCATCCAGAGGATCTACTAACCAGACGTACTCAGCGTGCCGAGCGACGTCCTCCTGCCATCCCTCCTCGGTGACCACGGTCTGTTCCGGGAACCGGCGCAGGATGGCGCTGGCGATTTGCTCTGCCAGGGCCAAGTCAACGTCAGTGACCAGATCGATCTCACCTTTGCGAGATATGTCCAGCCTGCTGCCGAACCTCTGTAGGGCCACCCGGCCGGCGTCGCGGCAGAGCCCTACCACGAAATCCTCAGAGGGGCCCCTTTTTGCCATCCCGGTCACGAAGGCCTACTTGCCCTTCCAGACTGGCTTTCTCTTCTCCATGAAGGCGCTCAGTCCCTCTGTGGCGTCCTCCGTCTTCATCAATCGGTTCAAGTAGAGGTCTTCGGACAGGCTGAGGGCCTCCTCGAAGGGCAGGCCAAGCGCCTGTACC
>DATEXS010000036.1:0-5324 GCA_035256725.1 Anaerolineae bacterium | reverse complement strand
GTATGTCGTAGCCGGACTGAGGGTGGATCTTGATCATGCTCCATTCCACCTGGCTGAGTGACGTGGGCTTGCTCAGGATTTCCGCCGGTATCTGGATCTTTCCGATGTCGTGGACAAGGCCGGCCATGTAGACGCCCCGTGTCTGGCTGTGGGGCAGGCTCATCTCCTTGGCTATCGCGTAGGCAAGATTGGCCACGCGACGCTGATGGCCCGCTGTATAGGGGTCCCTCATCTCTATGGTCGCCGCCAGAGCATAGACGGTCTGCTCCAGCGTCCTCTGGAGGTGATCGAAGCTCTGTTCGAGGGCCTCCTCCGCGTGCTTACGCTCGGTGATGTTTGTGCCCACTCCGATCACCGCCGGCTTCCCGTGCCACCATGCAGGAGTGATGGTCAATTCCAGGGTCTTGATCTTGCCATGAACATAGTAGTCGGTCTCTAGCGACCCACCCTGGTCCCACAGGGGCAGATGCTGCTCCATCATCTGCTTCTCCCGGCCTGGCGGGAGGACATGGCGCACGTTCATGGTCAAGACCTCATCGCGGCTGGAGTCCAGGAACTCGATGGCTGCCTCGTTGCAGTCCATGTAGTTGCCCTGCCTGTCTATGACCATGATGGGGTTACCCGTTCTCTCGAATAAGGTTCGGTATCTCTCCTCGCTCTCCCGCAGCGCCTCCTCAGCCCGCTTGCGCTCTGTGATGTCCACGTCGGAGACTACCACCCTTGCTAGTGTGTCTTCGAAACTGGGGGCTACGGTCCATCTCAAGGCTATGTCTTTCCGCTCGCCAGGGAGCGTTCGCCCAGTGGTCTCGGCCTCGAAATGGGTGCCCCCCTCGTCCACGCAGAGCAACTCCTCTATGAACACGCCGTACGATTCCTCCGTGAACAGCTGGTCCAGACCCGTCAGCAACTCTGCCTTGGTCGCCGCCTGATAGAGATCCAGTCCTGCTTGGTTTGCGTCAACGATCTTCACTAGCTTGACACAGTGTCGGAGCGCCTCAGGGTGCTTGCGGAAGTGGGCTCGCAAGTCGCTCACTCCGGAGGATCGGAGTTTCTCTAGGTACCTCTTGACGTCGGAGAAGTCCTGATCCCAGAGGCAGATGGGAGAGCTCTCGAAGAGGAGCCGATACCGCTCCTCGCTCTCCCGCAGCGCCTCCTCAGCCCGCTTGCGCTCGGTCACGTCCTTGCAGAAAACCGACAGCCCATCTCTCGAAGGATAGGCGGTGATGTCAAAGCAGAAATCCTTGTCCCCGAGCCGGTATTCGCTGACGAAAGACCGGGGTTGCTGTGCCTTCAACGCGTCCCGGTACACCGCAGCAGTCCTGGCAGTGTCTTCCGTATCCGGAAAGACCTCGAAGATGGACTTCCCCATGGCATCCTGGGCTGGAATCCCGGTGAGAGTCTCAGATGCTTTGTTCCAAAACGTATATCTTAGCTCCTGGTCCATGGCAAAGAAGACGTCAGCGATGCTGTCGGCAAGCTGTCTATGCTTCTCCTCGCTTCGGCGCAGGGCCTCCTCGGCTTGTCTCTGCTCGGTCACGTCGCGCCCGATGGCGATGCTGCCGACAGAGTGTCCCTTCTGGTGCAAGAGGTCTGTCGAGTGCCAGGCGATGACCCTGGCCTCGCCATCCTTCCGTCGGATGGTGGTCTCGACATCCTCGTCAACATCGCGGCCTTCGATGATGGCCGCGGCCTTGGCCGTGATCTCGCGGCGGTATTCTTCATCGGGGTACAGCCATTCCCATATCTTGCCGTGACCCAGGACCCCTTCTTTGGCGTACCCGCTGATCTCTTCCGCAGCCTTGTTCCAGATCACCACGTTGGCTTGCTCGTCGAGAACGTTCAGCCAGACGCTGGCGTTGTCGATGATGCTCTCCTGGAACTGGCTGAGCTGGCTAATCTCTTCCTGGGCCTTCTTTGCGTACGTGATGTCCGTGAACACGCCGAGGGTGCCGGTGAGGACTCCGTCCGCAAAGCGAGGGCTGGCGCTGATCAGAACGGTGAGCCTTGTGCCATCCCTGCGCACGACGTCCAGTTCATAGCGGTCGCTCTCTCCCCGCGCGCGTCTCTCGTCGGCGGCTTGCACAATAGGGTGCTGGTCCTCAGGTACGATGCGCGTCCAGTGGCTGCCTACCAACTCCTCTGGCTCATAGCCCAGGAGGGCGTCAGCGCTGGGGTTGGTGAAGGTGACGTTTCCGTGCTCATCGAGCACGATCACACCTTCGCCCATGTTCTGGACGATGCCCTCGTTGAACTCCCTAAGGTGTCGCAATGCCTCCTGAGACCCCTGACGCTCCATGGCATAGCGCATGGAGCGCACCAGCAAGTCACCGTCCACACGGCCCTTGACCAGGTAGTCCTGGGCACCCTCCCCTACCGCCCGGTAGGCTGTTTCCTCGTCGTCGAGGCCGGTGATGACCACGACGGGCGTATGCGGTGCCTCGGCCAGGACCGTAGAGAGCGTGTCCAGCCCCTGGCTCTCTGGGAGCCCCAGATCCAGGAGCAGGACATCGGGTGGCGCGTTGCGGAGCCGCTCCAAACCGGCGGACAAGCTGTCGGCGCACTCCAGGGCCACTCGAGCTGTGGTGACCTCAGATAGGTATTCCCGGATGAGGCGCGCGTCCAGAGGGTTGTCTTCGATTAGAAGGGCGTTGATGGCGTGGTCGGTCATTTGGCTCCATCCGGTGGCAACTTGACGATGGTCAGCCAGAAGCTTTCGATGGATTTGACCACTTTCATGAACTGGTCCAGCCCCAAGGGCTTGGTGATGTAGCAGTTGGCGTATGAGTCATAGCTTCTCAAGATGTCCTGTTCATCGGCCGAGATGGTGAGGATGACCACCGGGATACGTCTGAAGTGTTCGTCGGCCTTGATCTCCGCCAACACCTCGCGCCCATCCTTCCTGGGCAGGTTCAGGTCTAGAAGGATCAGATCGGGACGGGGTGCTGTGGAGTGCTCTCCCTCGCGTCTGAGGAAGGCCAAGGCCTCCACCCCATCTTGCACCCATCTCAGGTTGTTTCTGACCTTGGCATCCTTGAGGGCCTCCATGGCCAGGCGGGCATCTCCGGAGTTGTCCTCCACCAATAGGATCTCGATAGGCATAGCTGTGGTTCTATTCATTCTCCTTCACCTCTCTATCTGGAATGGTGAAATAGAAGGTCGCGCCTTTTCCCAATTGGGATTCTACCCAGATGCGTCCACCGTGTCTCTCCACGATGCGCTTGCAGAGTGCCAGGCCGATGCCTGTGCCAGGATACTGGTCTCTGGGGTGCAGTGTCTGAAAGATGACGAAGATGCGTTCGTAGTATTGGGGGTCTATGCCAATGCCGTTGTCCCGAACGGAGAAGACCCATTCGCCGTTCTTTCGTTGCGCGCCGATGTGAATAGCAGGCGGCGCCTGTCCTCGGAACTTGATGGCGTTGCTCACCAGGTTCTGCAAGACCTGCACGAGCTGGGGTTCATCCGCGATCACGGTGGGCAGAGGATCGTGAGTAACCGTGGCCTCGGTCTCCTCAATGGCCGTTTGCAGGTTGGCGAGGGTCTCCTGCAGCACCCGCTGACAGTCGGTCTTCCCAAAGGGCTTGCCCCTGCTGCCCACCCTGGAGTAACCTAGCAGGTCGTTGATCAGGCGCTGCATACGCTCAGCCCCGTCCACAGCGTAGCCGATGAAGTCGTGAGCGTCCTGGTCCAACTGGTCCTGGTAACGTCGCGCCAGCAACTGTGTGTAGCTGGAGACCATACGCAGAGGCTCCTGGAGGTCGTGGGAGGCGACGTAGGCGAATTGCTCCAGCTCTTTGTTGGAGCGCTCCAGGTCCGCCATGGTCCTCTTCAACTGCTCCTCCGCGCGTTTGCGCTCAACTATCTCCGCTTCGAGCCCTTCGTTCGTCCTCTTCAGTTCGGCCGCGCGCTCTTCCACCAGCTCCTCAACCAGCTCCTCGAGGTGCTCACGATGCTTCCGCAGCTCCCCCTCGGCCTGCTTGAGCTTGGCTGTCATGTCATCGAAGGCCGCGGCCAACTGGCCGATCTCATCTCTCGCTGTGGCCTCGATGCGATAGTCCAGGTTGCCCGCGCCTATCTCCTCCGTAGCCTTGACCAGTTGGAGCACTGGCTCGGTGATGGTGCGTGTGAAGATCACGCCCAACGTAGCCGCGCAGAGCGCCATGGCCGCACCTGCCGCAAATGTCGCGTTGCGCAAAGCGATGATCGGCGCGAAGGCCTCGGCCTGATCCAGCTCGGTGAGGATGCAAAGCTCTCGCTCCGGTAACCAGCGGTAGGTTCCGAGGACAGGCACGCCGCGGTAGTCGTCGTACAGGCCCATGCCGTCGCCCCGTTCCAGACACGCCTCCGCGCCCTTCGTGTGGATGGCCTTCTTCAGGGCAAAGCCCTCTCCGAACCTCGGCTCCGTGACGAAGAATCTCGACTTGTTGACCAGATAGGGGTCTTCGCTGGCGCTCAGGCCCGTCGCTGCCCCCATGATTTCTGTCATCTCGGCCAGGTCCGCGTGGCCGGCGAGCACCCCGATCACATCGCCCTGTTCATCGTGGATGGGGGTGCTGATGTGCATCACCGCCCCGCCTTCGCTCAGCGAGTAGCTGACCTTGCCCACGTAGGTGCGGACCTTCCCCTCGACGAAGAATGGTTCGCTCTCTCGGTACTTCCCTTCATGGCTCTCGTCAGAGGAAACCACGATTAGCCCATCTTGGGCTCTGATGATGGACAGCGTCACGAGAGAGCCTTGCTCTTCCAGAGCGGGCCCGAGGTGGTCCCGGAGGATGGCGTCGTGCGCTGCCCGGTACTCAGGGTCAGCCTGATCGTTCGAGGCCAAGACCGCAGCAGCGTCCGCGAGGCGGCGACGGCTGGCCACGCTTCTGAGGATGATTTCGTTGCCCGCGATCCATCGCTCGAACGCTGCCTCCCTGAGCCTGCTAGTGGAGTCTAGATGGTTGAGCGTCACCCTTTCTATAGTCCGGCGGCCGTTGTCGTACGCCAGGTACCCGACGACAGCGGGGGGGACGATCGCCAACAGCAAGAACAGCAGCAGCAGCTTCGTGCTGAGTCTGCGGAAAGCATTCCCCACCAGTTTCACTGCTCTCCCCCGTAGATTCCCTCCAAGAACTCCATCGTGTAAGCTTCGTGTACGTCAAAGGGCTGATCGAGGAGAGCCTGCTCCAGCAGGATGTCGTACATCCCTTGCCAGACTTCGTCCCGCATCCAGCCGATGTGGTCCTCTCCCGTGTAGACAAGGGGGACGCTGGCCTCCATCATGGCCGCCTGTTGAGCGGCATCCAGAGTTGAGTCGTACTTCAGGGCCAAAGGACCGGCCTCTT
>DATEXS010000035.1:0-8041 GCA_035256725.1 Anaerolineae bacterium | reverse complement strand
GGAGGGCAGGCTGGTCTTCACAACTGCGGCGTGACCACCTGAGAGCCCTGGCGGTGCTCGTCGCCGCGGAGGTTGAGCACCACCGCTTGGTGGACAGTTAGATGCACTCTACCCTGCGCTGGGCTCGCCGCGGCGATTGGCGCTGAGGAAATCCAAGACCAGTCGATTGAACTCCTCTGGCCGCTCCACCTGAGGTATGTGACCGCAGCGCTCGATTATTTGAACCTCGGAGTCGGGGATCAGCTTCTGGGCAGCATAGGCATGCGCCAGGGGGACCACAAAGTCGTGACTGCCCCAAATGATGAGCGTGGGCACGGAGGTCTCGGCCAGCAGCCCATGAAGGTCGCCAAACAGTTCCTCGCGTTGGCCCTTTCGTAAGCTCACCCCGGCTCTCACCACCTTGAGGGCGTTCTCGCGCACGCCTGGGCTTCTCAAGACCTCGGTCGCGCCGGCCAGCCACCCCTCGTTCATGGAACCAGAACCGTAGAACACCCACCTCTTCAATCGTGGGAAGAGCCGCTGGTAGATCCGAAACACCCCACTCCCCACCCCCGGAATAGACCACACGCGTAGGAACGGGCTCAGTTCCCTTCCGAAGCCGGCGCTGTCCACCAGGATCAATCGCTCCACCCGTTCAGGATACTGGACGGCGGTCTGGGCACAGACCACCCCGCCCAGGGAGTTCCCCACCAGACTGGCCCGCTCAACCTCCACCGCATCCAGGAAGTCCACGATTGAAGCTGCCGCGTAGGGCAGCGAGAAAGTCCCAATCTCCTTGTCCGACCTTCCGAATCCCAACAAGTCCAGGGCGTAGACGCGGTGAGATCTGGCGAGAGGAGCCACGTTGTACTGCCAGAACTCCACCGAGTTCGCCAACCCGTGCACCAGCACAACTGCTGTACCCTCGCCCTCCATCCAATAACGGATCCTTTTCCCGCTGACCTCGACATAGCGGTCATCGTACGTGGGGAGATCCACGTTCTCACCTCCTGCCCGAATCCCCTGGCCCCTTACGGAGACTCGATCACTCGGCTGCCCTTCCGCCCATCGCTGACGGACCGCGGTCAATCGTCGGGGCGTCGCTCACATGCGCGCGGGGGCTGAAAGGCCTCCGATGGGGTAGCTGTCCGTCACCATGAAACGGTTCACGATCACGGTATCCATCAGATTAGCATCCTGTTGAGCTCAGCCACTAACCGTCTGGCCTTGCCCGGTTCGTCCTGCTCGAGACCCTCTATGAGCCTCGTGACCGCCTCTCTCCTCGGCGGCACGAAGAAGTCGCTGAAGGAGCCATAGTTGGGCTCGTAGCCGAAGTACCTGAACAGAGTCCCCAGCCTGAAGTTCAACTGCTCGCCCTGTGTTAGCTGCAGATACCGGTCCATGATAGAGAGCATCGCCTCCTTGTCCTGCGGCAGTTGGCCTCTGACATCCATCAATACGTTAGTGGAG
This sequence comes from Anaerolineae bacterium, assembly GCA_035256725.1. Taxonomy (GTDB): domain Bacteria; phylum Chloroflexota; class Anaerolineae; order UBA7937; family B3-Chlor; genus JAUVXJ01. The sequence goes on along the minus strand of DATEXS010000035.1, from coordinate 6,592 downwards.
TGGTCACTGGCGAAGTAGCTGGTCACCTCCAGGTTGTCAATCAGGACACGCTCTTCTCTGACTTTCTCCGCGTCGCTCGATTCCTCGAACTCGCCGCTGACCAGCTTCTCGAAGAGAGGCATACCCTGCTTGATGGTCAGCGTCCTGACCCTGATATAGTCCGGGTTGACCTCGCTCAGCACCCTGGCCGTGTGCAGGGCGTGGTTCCGCCAGGTCTCCTCACCCTCCAGCCTCAGGCGGCCACCCAGACCCAGGACCACGTAGAGGCTGAGAGAGATGCCCGATCGTACAACCTTCTTTCCCCCCTCGATCACCAGATCCGATGTCACACCCTTCTTCATGTACTCCAGCAGAGGGTCATAGCCCGATTCCAGACCAATGTGCAGCCTGCTCAGCCCAGCATCGCGAAGCTGCTCCAGCTCCTCCACGGACTTCCTCGCCACGGTCCTGGCTCTGGCGTAGCTGGTCACCCTCTCTACGCTGGGGAACCTCTCCCTCAATCTGGACAGGACCTGTACCAGTTCGTCTGTCTTCATCACCAGGCTGTTGGCATCCTGAATGAACGCCGTCCGAAAGACGTCCCCATGAAAGGCCGCGGCCTTGTCGATATCTTGAAGGACTTCTTCCACCGGCCGCCTTTCGAAGCGCGTCCCCTTGTACGTAGGGCAGAACTCGCACTTGTTCCAGGGACAGTTCCTGGTCACTCTGATCAGCAGACTCGCGGCCTCACTGGGGGGGCGTATGGGGCCAACTTCATAGGGCAAGGCAACGAAGGTCATGTTTGTACCGTCACTCTCTTTCTTTTCGCTCCACCCAAATTATACATAGGACGAGCGAGGTGAGGGAAGTGAAAGAGGTGATAGAGGAGGAGCTGCGAACCTGCGCGCTGCTAGCCGGTCAAACGAGCCGGCCGCTCGACGCTTCGCAGCCTGGCTGCGCACACCGACCCAGTCAGGTGCAGCCTCGGGCGTACGGAGGCAACAGGAGAAGTGCAGCAGTGAGCCCCCTGGCGCCCGAGCTCGCTTGGCAGGATGCCGCGACAGGACAACCGGACTCTGGAACAGTAGTCTCGCTTGCGTTGGGTGTGCCCCTGCTCAGGGGACGGGCCTCACGCTGGGGTTGCGGATATTCGCATCGCCTTTGGTCAGGGTAAGGACTTCCTCGTCGCCCCACGCGTATCGCATATAGAGCTGGAAAAGGCCTTCTTGATCTGACACGTAGTATACGGCCAGCCCATCGCTGGACCACACGGGCTCCATCTCTTTGCCTGGCTCTGACGTCACCTGTCGCTTCTCGCTTCCGTCGGAGTTCATCACCCAGACGTCGTAGTTCTCGCTGTCCCTGTCCGTCTGATGAGCCCAGGCGATGGCGGAGCCGTCTGGTGACCAGCTTGGGTTCACATCGCCCCCCTCCTCCTCGGTGAGTTGCAGGATGCGCCTTGCCACCATCCCGTCAGCAGAAAGGTTACCGACGTAGATGTCCTGTCGGAAGGGCAGGGCGTATCCCTCGTAGTGGCCAAAGGCAACCCGTCTTCCACGTTCAGTCACCGCCGGCCCCGTGTAGGTAAAATGCCGGTCCCAAAGCCGTTCCACTCCTACCCCGGACTGGGTCTCAGGGCCATCCACAGAGACCGCGATGATCTTGAGGCCCATGTTACCCGGACCATCGAAGTAACCCCGGCTCAGATAGATGATCTCGCCGTCAGGATGCCAGGCTACCCCATCCTGGAAGACAGAGCCGGAATCATAGACTCGCCGTTGCCCGCTGCCGTCCGCCTCCATCACCCACAAGTCGATGGTACCGTTACCCTCGCGCCGACCGAAGGCGATTTGACTCCCGTCGGGGGACCACGCCGGAAACCCCTCATCCCCCTCCGATTCGGTTAGCCTATCCGGCTCGCCGTCTCCGGTCAGCACGTAGACGTCGTAGTTCCCTGCCAGGTCAGAGACGAAAGCGATGGAATCCTGGAACACCAGCGGGCCTTCAGGTCTCTGCCGCTCGGGGAGCCTGGTCTGGGTCGCAACCGGGGCACCGGCTGGGCTGGCACAAGCAACCAGCAACAGAGTAAGAACGGCCATCACCGGAAGAATCGCTCTTCTCATCTCTTGGCGAGAAGCCTCCTTTGCCCATCATGAGCCCTATTATCCGCAACCTTGACGTCCTCGTCAACATTCCGCCCGCTGTCTAGGCGACAGGTCGATGCCGCTGCTTGTTCAGCATAGGTGGCTCTGTTATAATGGCGCCACACGACCCGGTCTGCCCGGCGAGACTAGCTGCCTAGAAACGAAGAGCGCCAGTGTCCGCACCTACTGCCAGGCCACCCCGAGAGGTATTTGAAACAGACACGGACCCCAAATCAGCAGACAGGTTTGGCACCGCGTCGTTCGTCAAAGACTCCACAGTCATCTCAGCCCTGAGCTTCATGGGAGTGGCTGGCGCCTTTCTCCTCGATGTGGTGGTGGCGGCCACGTTCGGCCTGGGCTATCGCACCGATGCGTTCTTCATCGCCATCGCTGTCCCCCACCTGGTGTGGTCCATCCTCTCCTCCTCCACCACCCGTGTCCTCACGCCCATCTTCACGCAGCTCCTGGAGGAAGAAGGGGGGCAAGAGGTCTGGCGCGTCTTCAGCCTGCTTGCCAACCTGAGCCTCATCGCGCTCCCCTTGCTCTCAATAGCGGGAGCACTCCTCTCTCCCCTGATCCTGGCTGTCACTGGCGCCGGGCTGCAAGGCGAGGCTGCTTCCCTGGCCGTTGCTCTGAACCGCGTCCTCTTCTTGATGCTCATCCCAGCAGGACTCATTCAAGTCATGAATGCAGTCCTCAACGCCCACAAACACTTCGCCGCCCCAGCTGGCACGACCCTACTCCAGTATGTCATCATCATCATCACTGTCATACTTCTACAGGGCACCATGGGCGTCATGTCTGTTGCCCTGGGCTATATCCTGAGCATGGTCGGTCAGGTGCTGATTCTGGGTGCCGTCCTTCTAGCCAAGGGCGCCAGATACGTTCCCTCGCTGAACTACAGAGACCCCGTAGTCAACAAGGCGGCCCACCTTATGGTGCCGCCCCTGGGTGGTGAGGTCTTGGGACAGAGCATCTCCGTCATCGAGCGAGCGTTAGCCTCCTTCCTGCCACCGGGGAGTGTCTCGGCGCTGGCTTTCGCAGGGCGGATTCTCCGGGCCTTGGATATCACTTTCCTGAACAACGTGGTGGTGGCCATCCTGCCGCGCCTCTCCAGCCTGTCCACTGCCAAGGACCTGCTCGGCCTGAAGCGGTTCATCTCCCTCGGGTTGAAAGTCTCCTGGGCGGTCACCATCCCTCTAACCGCCAGTATCCTGGCCCTGAGCGGACCTCTGGTGCGACTTCTGTTCCAGCGAGGTGCCTTCGATCTGCAGGCTGTTCAGCTCACGAGTAGCGTGCTCTCGCTCTACGTAGTGGGGCTTCCTTTGCTGGCCATGCTGAGGCTGCTGATGACTGCGTTCTATTCCATGCAGGACACCACAACACCCTTCTTCATCAGGGCAGGCATGCTTGGTGTCAACCTCGGCGGTGACCTGATCCTGATGAGGGTGCTGGGCGTGGCGGGACTCGCGCTGGCTACCTCCCTGACCTACCTGTTGAGCGCGTTCGTGGCAGCATGGCTCCTTCGGAGGAGAATCGGACCGCTGAGGCTGCACCTCACCCGATACTTAACCAAGATGTCCGTCGCCGCCGCAATCATGATCTGTACGGCAATAGTCCTTCGAGCCTGGTTTGAGCCCAGAATCCACACCGCTACCCCCGTCATTCTGCTCCTGGAGACGACGATGGTCATGAGTGTGGCCGCGCTCACCTACCTGCTAGCTGTGGTGCTGTTGCGCATCGAGGAGTACCAGAAGTTGTTCGGTTGGGTTCGGCGCCGCCGTGGCTCTCCCGAAGGTTGGACACAAGACTGAATGACGACCGGACAAGCACAGAGAGGCCGTGTCCTGGTGATCGGCATCGATGGGGCCACCTTCGATCTCCTGATTCCGTGGATGAAGGAAGGCTTCATGCCGAACCTGGCTGCAATCTGGGGGTCTGGCGGCCACGGGTTGCTTCGCTCGACGATCCCACCCATTACAGCAAGTGCCTGGGCTTCCTTCCAGACGGGCAAGAACCCGGGAAAGCATGGCCTGTTCGACTTCACCCAGTATTGCCCTGGCTCCTATGACACGTCTTTCGTGAATGCGAACAGCGTGCAGGCCGAGCCACTGTGGCAAGTCCTCAGCCGTCACGGCAAGCGGGTGGTGGTCATCAACGTCCCCATCACCTATCCGCCCAAACCAGTGAATGGCTACATGATCTCGGGCATGCTGACCCCCAGCGTGGACGTGGAGTTCACTTACCCGCCGGACCTGTATAGACAGATGGTGCGCGAGATAGGGGACTACCAGATCTTCCTCCCTGCTCGGGCTGCCCTCCAGATGAGTTCTCGCGAGTTCGTGGACAGACTGCGCTATCTCAGCCGCAAACGAGCTGACGCAGCCTTGTTCCTCATGCGTCGTGCAGACTGGGACTTCTTTATGGTCCACTTCCAGTCCTCAGATGTGTTACAGCATGCCCTGTGGTCACATCTCGATCCTGCGCACCCACAGTACCGCTCCATCCCTGAGAGCGATCGTGAGTATGCCCGCAGCTACTACGCTGAACTTGACGATCTGATTGGCCAAATCGTGGAGCACGCTGGAACAGACGCAACCGTGATCGTCATGTCAGACCATGGCTTCGGTCCGGCCCGCAAACGTTTCCACATCAACCAGTGGCTGGCCGGCGAGGGATTCCTGGCTATCGGAGCCGGTGCCGTGCGCAAGAGGGCCCTCGCGCGCGCCGAGAGCTTCATCCGCAGGATCGATTTTCTCAAGCTCAGACGACGGCTGCTGACTCCCTTCAGCAAAAGGGAGAGGTTCTTCCAGCGTCTCACGCAGGAATCGCTCATCGACTGGAGAGCTACCAGGGCCTACGCCCTCCCCTGCGCCGCAGTGGGTCGCCTGCAAATCAACTGCAAAGATCGAGAACCTTTGGGTACCGTGCAACAAGGGACGGAATACGAGAGCCTGCGGGACGCGGTAGCCGAACGCCTGTTGTTATTGCGAGACCCTGAGACCGGGGATCCTGTCGTGGAGCAAGTCCTCAGACGGGAGGACATCTACGGCGGTCCCGCACTGGAACTCATGCCGGACCTGGTTGCGCTACCAGCCGGCGGCTACCAGATAGCGACGCGCTTCAAACAGGGCCTGCTATTCAGCCCCCTCGCTGCGGACTTCACAGGCACGCACCGCATGGACGGCATCCTCATGATGGCCGGGCCACACATAGTCCCCAACAGGCGCATCGAGGGTGCGCAGATCGTTGACCTGTTCCCCACCATTCTCGCCCTCCTGGACATTCCTGCCCCCCCTGATCTCGATGGAAAAGCCCTGCTGGAGGCTCTCACGGACGACTACTTGAGGGCACACCCTATGCGGTGGGAAGAGCAGGAGCAAACGCCCTCTCCACAGCCCCTTCAAGACACGACCTACTCCCCCGACGATGCCAGCGCCATCGAGGATCGCCTCAAGGGCCTTGGATACCTCGATTGAGGTCCATGGCAGCCCTGGCGCCGCTGACCCGGGTTTCCCGGAGGCCATCATTGGCCTCCCAGCCAGCAGGGCTGACATCTCCTGGCTAGTCTAAGGTTTGAGGGACTGCCCCATTCTCGCCTGGGCAGGCCACAGCAGCTATCTCCGCGCTTGCGGACGGAGTCTCCTTGGGTAACCAGCGACAGACTGGCTCACCACACAGCTCGCCGTGAACACGCATCGCAGTAGGCGACCTTCACTCAGCCGGGCACCGGACACATGCTGAACGCGATCTCGCGCCGTGTTTGTCAGATGCGTGCGCCGAAGCTATAATGGCTAGTCACAGCGGTCTCGGCCGCTAAGAGGTGGCTGCGAGGCTAGTGAGCAAACGGAGCGCTAGGTGGGGGACGCGAAAGTCATCATTATCGGGCTTGACGGCGCTACCCTGGACCTGATCGAGCCCTGGGCCCAGCAAGGCAAACTGCCGAACCTGGCCCGTCTCATGCGCGAAGGCGCCAGCGGGGAGCTACGTTCTACCATCCCCCCCGTCACTGCGCCGGCCTGGATCTCTCTCATGACGGGCAAGAATCCAGGCAGTCACGGGGTCTACCATTTTCGCACCTTCGATCTAACTAGATACGACTCCTTCGATGACGACCTGGTCACCTCTCGACAGTTCGCGAATGAAACGATCTTCAGAATAGCCAGCGATGAAGGCCGGCGGGTGGCTGCCCTGGCCGTGCCGATGACCTACCCGCCCTTTCCCGTGAACGGCGTGCTCCTGTCCGGCTATCCGACCCCCAACCTCCAGAACGCCTACACCTATCCTCCAGAGATGACGGAGAGGTTCGCCAACATCAACATCACCTCGGAGTTCTTCCGGCATTCCGACCCCGAGCGTATTCGCTCCGCCACACACATGGTCAAGCAGCTGACAGACTACTGTGTGGACCTGATGAAAGAGGAGCGTTACGACCTCCTGATGGTCGTATATACCAACACGGACATGGC
>DATEXS010000034.1:0-2337 GCA_035256725.1 Anaerolineae bacterium | reverse complement strand
GAAGATCTTCTGGAGGTGAGGCTGAATCAGGGACCCGAACATGCGCGGGCTGAGGATGTCACCACCGCCGCCCATCTCCCGCACGGTCATGTAGTCAGCGCCCGCCTCCCGATACAGCTTTGCCAGGTCGATGAGAAAGACCTCCAACACGTCCAGTGCTCGGTGTACCGCATCCGGCTTCTTGAAGCTCTTCTTGAACAGGTCATCCAGCTCGAAAAGCTGCCCAGCCAGGGTATACGGTCCCAGCACCCAGGCGCCCACCGCCACCTCGCCACCCACGGTCTCCTTCAGTTCCTTGATGGCATCCACGACAACGTGGATTCTTCCCTTCTCTAGCGGCTTGTCCGGCAGCTGAAGGTCCCACTCGTCAACCCTGTCCGCCACTTTCGCGGAGACGGTAGGATAGAGTATCTGATCCGCGTCTTCGTAGTAGTTGATCCCGCAGCCGAGGGCCTCTGCCTCCACGCCCATGTCGAAGGGCACCACCACCGATTCCAACCCAAACAGCTTGTAGGTAGAGGCCGCCGCTGACGCCATCTTGTGGCTGTCCAGATGTATCTCGGGGAACCTCCATCCCTTGTCCTTCAGACCGTGGATGGTGAGATTGCCCATGCCGCTGAACACGGCTTTCGGGTGGACCTGTTCACCGCGCAGCGTCGCCAGAACGCGTTCTCGATAATCCAGATTTTTGTCTGTCATGTGTCCCTCCTATTTCCCAACCAACTGTTCGACCATGTCTGAGAACAACAGGTTCAAAGGATGAGTCTTGTTCTTCGGCAGTGTGCCCGTGTCATCGTACACGAGGGTGGCCAACACTGCTGAAGCGGCCGCCACCGCAGGGAAGATCCGCTGCGTGCCGGTCATGGGTCCGTAGAGCATAAAGTCGCTGGCCAACGTGCTCACCGCGTGAATCCCCGCGTCAACACCCACGAAGCCCTTGGACCCCCACTTCTCCCTCGATGCCTTCCACATGTAAGTGCCGTTGGAGGGTGCGCTGCCCACCGGCACGCCGAACTCGTCCTTGACCAGACTATTGGCCAGCAAGGAAAAGGCCGTCGCCGGCAGATTCATCACCGCGGTGTCCACCAGGATGCTTTCGAAGCCGGCCGTGCCCACCAGCTCCATCATCTTTCTCAGAGACTTGGGCCGGCCGGTAGGCGTCTTGTCCTCCACGTCGAAGGCCTGGACCACGATGTGCTTGACACCCAGTTCCTTCAGCGTCTCCACCTGGCCGGGAATGTCCTCGTCCCAAGGGGTGATGCTGTTGTAGAGAAGACGGTCAGCCAACCCCTGCTCGCAGATGTACCTGGTGGCCTCCACCCGGGTGTTCTGTACCCAGATGTCGATGGCGAAGGGCCTATCGCTGACGCTGACGAAGAAGTCTACGTAGGCCTTCATCTCCTCAGGGCTGTTGGCCACCATGGCCACCATGCCTGGTACGCCGGTCTGATCGGAGATTTCTTCCATCTCCTTTATGCGGTCCGTCGCCCCTTTCCGATCGAACTTGCGGTTCTTCCTGCTCTCGACCAGCTTGTCCCCCTTCTGAAACAGGCTGGCCAGCAATAGCGGAGGATTCTCCCCGGGCTGGCCGCCGACCTTGATGCCACCGATGTCGCAGACCCTCTGCTCTTTGTCGTAACGAAACTTAAGACTCACGATCGCCTCCTCTCCTCTACCCACCTGTGTCGCTGTCCGGGACAAGCCCCTTCAGGTGGGGGTACTTGTCCTTCATGTGGGGGAAGTACATCGCCTGGGCAAACTCCTTCTCGAAGTTCCCCTCTACGGTCAACTCCACATACTCCACCTTCCTGGCATACTTGTTGGCCTCTTTCCTCTTGTTCACGTTGAGCAGTGCTATTCGCGCACCATCACCCGCAGCATTGCCCACAGCATAGACCTTCTTCAGGTCGCAATCGGGGAAGAGACCCATGATCATCGCCTGCTGGGGGTCGATGTAGCTCCCGAAGGCACCGGCCAGGATCACCCTGTCCAGTTTCTCGATGCCCAGGCGCCGCATCATCAGCTTCGCACCCGCGCACATCGCTCCCTTGGCCAGCTGTACAGCCCTGATGTCGCTCTGGTTGACGGTGACGTCCTGGCCGATGGAGGTCTCGTCCGCCCAGGCCAACACGTACTCCCATCCGTCCTCACTCTGGCGCACACGCGGGTGGTTCAGCTCGGTGTTCAGCCGTCCGTTCTTCAGCATCACGCCCGCCACGTACATCTGCGCCACCACGTCCATGATGCCCGAACCGCAGATGCCTCTGGTGCCCATCTCCTTCAACTCATCGCTCCACTGCTCCTTGCCGATCACCTTGTAGCGCGGTTCCTTCGTCT
>DATEXS010000033.1:0-7728 GCA_035256725.1 Anaerolineae bacterium | reverse complement strand
CAGGCCGACGTGATCCTGGTGCTGGGCTCGGCGGTGTGGCCCAACGAGCAGCCCAGCCCCTCGCTGCGGGCGCGGACGGAGCGGGCCATCGAGCTATATCACGAAGGGTATGCACCCTATCTTCTGCTCTCCGGCGGGCTGGGGCGGTACCCGCCCGAGGAGGCCGAGGTCATGCGCCGCCTGGCCCTCGCCGCCGGGATCCCTGAGCAAGCCCTGATCCTGGACCAGGAGGCCCGCTCCACCCGGGAGAGCATCACCAGCGCCCGAGTCATCATGCAGGAGGGAGGATGGGAGACCGCGCTGATCGTCAGCGATCCCTTTCACATCCAGCGGGCCTTGCTCATGGCCGCTGATGCAGGTTTCGAGGCCTACGGCGTCCCCGCCCTCCATAGCCCGACCTATACTATCCCCTCGAGGAGGGTGTTCTATACCTCTCGGGAGGTCCTGGCCCTGTGGTATTACCTGCTTCAGAGAGCGATTGGCTGAGCACGAGGAGGTAAGGTAGAGTGATGAGTGCCAAACGCTTCTTCGTCAAGGAGGGCCGCCTGCGCCCCACCTGGCGGGCCATCTCCTACGTGATTGCCCTGCTGGTCGGTTCCTTTGTTATCCAGATACCCCTCGGTATCCTCCTGGTCCTGGCCCTGCTGGCCGGCCTTCTCGACCAGAGCAGCCTGAAACAACTGGAATCCTCCCTGCCATTGCTCGTGATCGGCACCGCGGCCAACCTGGTGCTCATCTTGCCCCTCACTTACCTCTTCCGCCGCTTCCTCGACGGGAAGGACCTGCTCAGCCTGGGCCTGCGGCGGGGGCCTGGTTGGGCCAGAGAGACGCTGGCCGGGCTGGCCCTGGGCGCCGCCCTCATCGGGCTGGTCTTCCTGGTGGAATGGGGTCTAGGCTGGCTGACTATTGAGGGTTTCTCTTGGCAGGTCCAGTCCCCCCTGCGGCTGCTGCTTCTTATGGCCGTCTATCTCCTCCTCTTCGTGGCCGTGGCCTTCTACGAGGAACTGAGCTACCGGGGCTACATCCTCCAGAACCTGAACCTGGACTGGGCCACCCCCGTGGGGCTGGTGGCCTCCTCCATGCTCTTCGGGCTTTTCCATGCCCTCAACCCTAACGTGACCGCGCTGGCCCTGTTCAACATCTTCCTGGCCGGGGTGCTGATGGGCGTTTGCTACCTGGTCACCCGCCGGTTGTGGCTGCCCATGGCCTTCCATTTCTCCTGGAACTTCGTCCAGGGTCCCGTTCTCTCTTTCCCCGTCAGCGGGCTGGCGCCCACGGGCTTGCTGCTGACCAGTTCCGGCGGCGATCCCCTGCTGACCGGAGGGGCCTTCGGCCCGGAGGGAGGGCTGCTGGGCACCGGCGTTATCTTCCTGGGCCTGGTGGCCTTGCTGTTCTGGTGGTGGGCCGGGCGCAGACAGGGGTAATGCCGACCCACATGGGGATTGCGCTCCTCCGGCAGGGTGTCTGCCGACCTGCCCTCCACGGAATCATCACAACCTGCCCTTCTGTGTCGATTTGCGACCCCGGCTTGCGCTTGCCTGGGTCATTAATTGGTGCTATAATTCTATGCCGTGCAACAGACGATGAATCGGCTGGTTGACACACTTTTGCAGAGGTTCTCGTGCTAGGCTCCCAAGACATGGTCTTCACCCTCTACGGGGACTACATCAGGTACCGCGGCGGTGAGATCTGGACCGGCAGCCTGATCCAACTCCTCAAGCACCTGGGCATGTCGGAACAGGCCGTGCGCTCCGTGCTCTCCCGCATGTGGAAGAAGGGCTGGCTCAAGCGGCGCAGGGTGGGCAGAAAGAGCTACTACTCCCTCACCAAGAAGAGCCAGGAGCTCCTCGCCGCTGGAGCCCAGCGCATCTTCGAACCGGAGAACGGCAACTGGTCTGGCGACTGGTACGTGGTCGCCTACAACGTGCCCGAGTCCAAGCGCCAGCAGAGGAACAAGCTGAGAAGGCAGCTCACCTGGATGGGCTGTGGAGCCTTCAACACGGCCATCTGGGTCTCGCCCTGGGATGTGACCGAGGACGTGGCGGAGGTGAGCCGCCGCCTGGGCATCGAGGAACACGTGCAGGTCTTTCGCTCCCAACACGTGGGCTTCGCCAGCGCCAAGGAACTGGCCTCCTGGTGCTGGGACCTCAAGCGCATCAACAGCCAGTATGCCGCCTTTGTAGAGAAATACGACCCGATGCTGTCCCGCGACAAGGCCAGGCTGGCTGACTGGAATCAGGTGGACCCTGCCGAGTGCTTCAGCACGCGTTTCATGCTCCTCCACGAATACCGTGAATTCCCCTTCGTGGACCCCCGTCTGCCCCCTGAGTTGCTGCCTTCCGATTGGCTCAGCCCGAGGGCAGTCGAGTTGTTCAAGGAGTACTACGCCCTGCTCACGGCGAAGGCGAACCAGTTTGTGGACGCAGTCTTTCAGAAAGCGCCCGTCTGACGCCGAAAAGTACTTGACTTATCGAACAATATGTGCTATACTCGATATGTGGCGCACACGGGACGACATACTATTGCCGTGACATATATTGACAGGGGGTTGTGGTGGGCACGTAGACTGCTGCTCTCGAGCCAGGAAGCGGACCAAGTCACGGCTCCTTTTGCTTTCGGGGCCAACACTATCGGATGAAGGAGGTTCACAAACACGATGATCGAGATGTTTCAGGAGTGGTATGACAACCGCCACGAGTATGCCAAACACTGGAAAGCCAAGACCGGCGGCAAGGTCTTAGGATACTTCTGCACCTATGTGCCGGAGGAGATCTGCTATGCGGCAGGCGTGCTCCCGGTGCGCATCCTGGGCAGCCATGAGTCCCAGGACGTGACCGAGCCCCACATCTTCGCCATGTACTGCCCGTTCTGCCGCGACTGTCTGGCCCAGGGGCTGGCTGGGAGATTCGACTACCTGGATGGTATCACCATCGCCCAGTCCTGTCTCCACATACGCCAGGCCTACACCAGCTGGGACCTTCACATACCGGTGGAATGGAGCTACTACCTGCCCATGCCTCACAACGTGCAGAGCCCCCGTGCCGTGCCCTACCTGGTGGAAGAGCTGAAGAGCTTCAAGAAAAGCATGGAGGAGTGGACAGGGAAGAAGATCACCGACGACGATCTGAGGCGAGGCATCGAGATCGTCAACCGAGACCGTCAGTTGATGAAGCAGGTCTATGAACTGCGCAAACGTGAGGAGCCCCCTCTCAGCGGGCTGGAGTCCATGTACATGGTAGTCTCCAGCCAGACGACGGACAAGCAGGAACACGCCCGCATCGTAGAGGACAGCCTCAAGGAGCTGGAGAATCGTACGCTGGGCCGTCCGGTGGGCCAGCGCCTAATGATCCTGGGCAGTGAGGACGACGACCACGAGTTCGTCCAGATGGTCGAGTCCTGTGGCTCAACCTTTGTGATCGACGATCACTGCACGGGCACACGGTATTTCTGGGACCAGGTATCGCTCGACGGCGGAGATCCCTTGACAGCCATCGCCACGCGATACGTGAACAGAGTGCCCTGCCCTACCAAAGACTGGCCGGTTCGCACCCGCCTGCCCCATATTCTGGATCTGGCCAGGGAGTGGGACGCCAGCGGCGCAGTGATCCTCCAGCAGAAGTTCTGCGACCCCCATGAGCTGGATATCCCCGCCATCAAGAGCGCGCTGGAGGAACAGGGCCTGATTACACTGTTCCTGGAGTTGGACGTCACCGTCCCTATTGGACAGTTCAAGACCCGTGTAGAGGCCTTCCTCGAGATCATGCAGGAAGAGGACCTCTTCTAGGTAGGCAGTACCAGAAGACACCCGAGTGTACCGACCAATCGCCCATATCAGGAGGTATAGCGACAAATGGCCAAGTACAAGACTGCACCGCTGAAGAGCTGGCAAAAGGCCAAGGAGATCAGAGAAAATTACTACAGAGACTACGAGGCGGCGCGCGAGAAGGGCGGCCTGCGCTGGGCAGGGGGGGCATGGACCTTCGACGCCATACCCTCAGGCCTCGGCGACGACGTTTACCCCATCACCAGCGAGCCGTACGGGGCCACCATAGCATTCCAGAAGGATTTCTCGGACCGTTGTCTGGAGGCCGCTGAAAGAGCCGGGTATGCCCGTGACTTGTGTGCCTACATGCGCAACTACTGGGGCTCCATTCTGCTCGATGAGTACGGCTGGGTCGAGCCCGGTGAGGAGCGTAAGCCGTTCCCCAAGCCAGATTTTGTCTGGCAGGACCACATCTGCTGCAGCCACGCCAAGTGGTACCAGGTGGTCAGTGACCTGGAGGGCGGCATCCCCATGTTCTGCATCGACGTGGGTGTGGGACCGTACGAGAAAACCACCAAGCACGGTGTGGACTACGTGGTCGGCCAGATGCAAGACGGCATCGACTGGCTGGAGAAGACCACGGGCCGCAAGTACGACGACGAGAAACTGATCCAGGCCGTCTACAATACCTGCCGGGCCACTTCCACCTGGGCAGAGATCTGCATGCTGAATCAGAACATCCCCGCGCCCCTAGAGGAGAAGACGATGTATTCCCTCTACGTGCTGGGGACGTTGCACAAGAGCTCCCCAGAGGTCGCTGACTTCTACGAGGAGTTGAAGGCAGAAGTGGAGGATAGAGTAGCCAACGGTATCGCGGCCGTGGAGAACGAGCAGACGCGGGTGATGACCGATACCCAGCCGCCCTGGGGCTTCCTGCGGGTTTTCCGGTACATGGCCGAGAAGTACGGCTGCGTCTCCGTGGGCTCGCTGTACACCTTTGCTCTGATCGGCAACTGGATCTGGAAAGACGGCCAATTCGTCCCCCGGCCCACCCCGCAATCGTTGGGCGTCAAGATCAAAGACCGCGACCAGGCGTTGCGCGTGCTGACGGAGTGGGAGTTGAGCAAGCCCGAGTGGCAGCACTTCTACCACCCCAAGTACAAGAGCGAGATGATGATCCAAATCGCCAAGGACTGGAAGCTGGACGGCGTGATGCTCCACTACAACCGGGGCTGCGAGGGCCTGAGCCTGGGCATCGCCGAGAACAGGCTGGCCATTCTCGATGCTGGCTTCCCGGTGATGGTCTTTGAGGGCAACATGGGCGACGAGAGGGAATTCGATGAGGCCAGGACCATGGGCCGTATCGATTCCTTCATGGAGAGCCTGAGCGTACCCAAACTGGTATAGGGAAACGGACCCAGGATTGGTCTGGCCAATCCTTGCTGCTGTGGCAAGAACTGAGGAGGTTACAACAATGATTACTACAGGTATAGACGTGGGTGCCAAGAACATTAAGGTCGTCATCCAGGAGGATGGCAAGCTCCTGGGCAAGGGCCAGGCGACATCCGGTCTGGACACGGCCAGTGACATCAAGCAAGCCATGGATGCTGCCCTCGCCGAAGCCGGACTGACCCGTGACAAAGTGGAGAAGACCTACGCCACCGGTGCGGGAAGGAAAGAGGTGAAAGAGGTCGACGACTCCTATACCGAGGTAGGCGCCGATGCCGCCGGTGCCGTCCATCTCTTTCCCGGCACCAGAACGGTGATCGACATTGGCGCCGAAGAGGGACGCGCCATCAAAGTGGACGAGAATGGGAAGGTGGTCGACTTTGCCATCAACGAGAGATGCGCGGCTGGCGCGGGCGCCTTCACCGAGGCTATGGCCAGGGCGCTGGAGGTCCCCTTGACGGAGCTGGGGCCGTTGTCCCTCACCTCGTCCAAGGCTGTGCCCATGAACGCGCAGTGCGCGGTCTTCGCGGAATCGGAGGTCGTTTCTCTGATCCATCAGAAGACGGAGAAGCGAGACATTGCCCGGGCTGTACACGATGCTATGTCCTCCCGTATTACCTCCATGGCGCGCCGCGTTGGCGTGGAACCCAGCGTGTGCCTTATCGGAGGGGTGGCCAAGAACCCTGGCTTCGTCGACTCTCTCCAGCGAGATCTGGAGATGGAGATCCTGATTCCTGACGATCCCGATTTCGTCGGCGCTTTCGGAGCAGCGCTGCTGGCGGCGGGCATTGCCAAGTGAGAGAGCGGAGGCTTTTCACGCCTCTTCAACCCAAGGAGGATACGAATGGCTGAGGATACGAGCACCAAGGAGTACTGGCGTTGGACGGAGTCCAACTGGCATGACCCCGACATGGACTGGAGGGCAGGCGATATCATCACCGCCGGGGTTGACGTAGGGTCGGTGAGCTCCCAGACCGTGATCACGGTAGACGGCAAACTGTATGCCTACAGCAACATGCGCACCGGCTCAGACAGCCCCAAGAGTGCCCAGAACGCCACCGATTGGGCCCTCGAAGGCACCGGCATGACCCAGGACGATATCCAGTACGTGGTTGGAACCGGCTATGGAAGGGTGAACGTGCCCTTCGCTCAGCGGGCCATCACCGAGATCGCCTGCCACGCCCGGGGGGCAAACTACATGTACGGGCCAACCATCAAGACCGTCCTGGACATGGGCGGACAGGACTGCAAGGCCATCCGCGTGGATGAGAAGGGCAAGGTGGTAGCCTTCCTGATGAACGACAAGTGCGCGGCTGGCACCGGGCGAGGTATGGAGGTCTTCTCCGATCTGTTGGGAGTACACATCACCGAGGTCGGTGAGTTGTCCCTCCAGGTTGAGGAAGAGCCCCCCATGGTTAGCAGCACCTGCGTGGTCTTCGCCAAGTCAGAGGCGTCTGGCCTCTTGCGCGAAGGATGGCCCAAGGAGAAGGTGCTGGCTGCCTACTGTCTGGCCATGGCCCATCGGGTGGTGGGCCTCCTGGAGCGCCTCGGCATCGAGGAGGACTTTGCCATCACCGGCGGCATCGCCAAGAACATCGGCATTGTGAGCAGGATCGAGAAGGAGTTGGGCATCAAGGCCCTCAAGCCCACGCTGGACACACAGATCGCGGGCGCGTTGGGCGGTGCCCTCTTCGCTGGGGCATTGCTACAGAAGGAACGTAAGGGCAAGTAGCGCTGCCACAGGGGAGGGGTCCTCAGCTGCCCCCTCCCTTTTTTCATCTAGCCAGGTGCGGAGGGCACCGTTTTGGCCGGGCGCTGGCAGCCCGCCTTGGCTCCTGGCACGGCGTTTCGCTGTTCTGCACGTTTCCGCTTCTCACGGAGGTTGACCCATGATCGCCAACTATGGCTACAAGGATGGCTCAGGGGAGTTTTTCATCAGCGTGGACACCGACAGATGCACCGGGTGTGGTGATTGCGTGGAGGCCTGCCCGTACGGTGTGCTGGAGGTGGTGGATGATCCGGTGGACCCCCTCTCCGATCAACAGGTGGTCGTAGTCACCGAAGCAGAGCGCAAGAAGATCAAGTATACCTGCGGCCCCTGCAAGCCGGTGGCCGATAGGCCGCCGCTGCCTTGCGTCGCCGCCTGCCCGGGGGAGGCCATCAGCCACTCCTGGTAGCCGCTGATCCGCTTGTCGCCATGTGGCGGGGCAACCCTTCCTCGTGCGAGGAGAATATGCTCTACTAGCAGCCTGGCCAGCGGAATGTCTCTGCCCACCACTCGTTCGGCTGGTGTCTTTGCGCGGAGACAGCCCGTTCAACAGGAGGTCGCGTATGGGCCACGTAAGACTCACCATCAACGATACCAAGGTTACGGTTCCGGAGGGGACCACCATCCTGCAGGCCGCCCAGGAGGCGGAAGTCTACGTTCCTACCTTGTGCTATCACCCCAGCCTGCCCACATCCAAAGGGCTCGAGCCTCACGAGTTCGTTTTTCGAGGCCAGGAGAGGATTTCCTC
>DATEXS010000032.1:0-9779 GCA_035256725.1 Anaerolineae bacterium | reverse complement strand
GTGGTGGTTCTCAGCCTGGTTGTGCCTCCAGGGGTGATCCTGGGACTGGTGGCCGGCTACTACCAGGGAACCTGGCTTGATACGGTGATCATGCGCACCACGGACATCTTCTTGGCTGTGCCGCCGTTGGTCCTGGCCCTGGCCATCTGTTCTGTGCTGACCCCTAACCTGTTCAACGCTATGCTCGCCGTCTCTCTCATGTGGTGGCCATGGTACTGCCGCCTGGTCTATGGGTTGGCGTCTACGCTGCGGAGCGAGTTCTTTGTAGTCTCGGCGGAGCTTATGGGCGCCAGCAAGTTCCATATCCTTTTCCGGGAGATCCTCTCCAATTGCGTCTCGCCCATCTTCACCAAGATCAGCCTGGACATGGGTTGGGTCATCCTCATCGGTGCCTCGCTCAGTTTCGTCGGGCTCGGCGCACAACCACCCACGCCTGACCTGGGAACGATGGTGGCCGACGGGTCCAAGTACCTTCCGAACCAGTGGTGGATTGCGGTTTTTCCCGCCCTGGCGATTGTGGTTGTGGTCCTGGGCTTCAATCTGCTAGGCGATGGCCTGCGTGATATGCTCGGCGCTGAGGAGGTATAGCATGGAGAATGACCTCCTGCTGAACATCAGGGACCTTCGCGTCAACTTCGACGTTTTTGGCGGCACTCTGAAGGTCCTCGATGGCGTCGATTTCGCGGTGGGCAGCGGAGAGAAGGTTGGGCTGGTAGGGGAAACAGGTTGCGGCAAAACGACGACGATGAAGGCCGTTCTGCGCGTCTTGCCCATGCCGCCGGCACGGGTCATGGGCGGCGAGATCCTATTCAAGGGGCGCGACATCCTACAGATGACCTCGAGGGAGCTGGGGCAGGTGCGTGGCGAGGGGATGGCCATGATTTTCCAGGACCCGACGGCCGCCCTCAACCCGGTGTTCACGATTGGCCAACAGTTGGACGCGGCGGTCAAGTACTCCGCGGCGGGGGACAAGAGGTTGTCCGGCAAGGAGATCCGCCAGCGGGCGGTGGAGGCCCTGAAGGAGGTGGCCCTGCCCGACCCGGAACGCCTGTTGAAGAACTACCCATTCCAGCTGAGCGGCGGCATGCGGCAACGCGTCTGTATCGCTATGGCAGTGGCCGGCGACAGGGAACTGATTATCGCGGACGAGCCAGGGACCTCGTTGGACGTCAGCATCCAGGACCAGATCCTGCGGTTGCTCAGAGGACTGACCGATAAGCTGAACACGTCCATCGTTCTCATCACCCACACTCTGGGGGTCGTGCGCGAGTTGGCCGATCGGGTCTACGTTATGTATGCGGGCAATATGGTGGAGGTGGCCCCTACGAAGGAGTTGTTCTCGCGACCTCTCCACCCCTATACCGTGGGGCTGATGGCTGCCGTCCCCAAGCTGACCGGCGGGGGAATCGCTGATGGGATCCCGGGACGGATTCCCGATTACCTCAACCCGCCGGTTGGCTGCCGTTTCCATCCCCGCTGTGAGCGGGCGATGGAACAGTGCAGGGCAGAGAAACCCCAATTCATTGAGGTGAGCGAGGAACATCAGGTAGCTTGCTTTCTCTACTCGCAGGAAGAAGAGGAAATTCAGAGAGCATGAGCAGCGATCTGTTGACCGTCACCGATCTGAAGAAGCACTTCATTGTTGGACATCGCGGCATCGTGGCGCGAGAGCCGATTACCGTGAAGGCGGTGGATGGCATCTCTTTCGAGGTGCGGGAGGGGGAGACCTTCGGCCTCGTGGGCGAGTCGGGCTCGGGCAAGAGCACCGTGGCCTATACCGTCGTGGGGATGTATCAGCCGACCGCGGGGGACATCGCCTTCCGGGGAGAGAGTATGTATGGGAGAGGCAGAAAGCGGAGGTCAGACCTGAGGAAGGAGATTCAGATCGTCTTCCAGGACCCGGGTTCTTCGCTGAATCCCAGGAGGACCATCAAAGACATCGTAGGTTTCCCGCTGCGTCTGTACGGATCGAATGTGGATCTCCAGACCAGGATCCTGGATCTCCTGCAGATGGTCGAACTCCCTGCGGAATACATGCACAAATACCCTCAGATGTTGGGAGGTGGCGAGAAGCAGATGGTGGCTATCGCCAGGGCACTGGCCACCAGTCCCTCTTTTGTAATCCTGGATGAGCCGACGTCGGCACTGGACGTGTCCATCCAGGCCAAGATCATCAACCTCCTGCTTCGGCTTCAGAGAGAGTTCCGCCTGTCATATCTGTTCATCACGCACGACCTGAGTCTGATGAGAAACGTCGCTTCTCGGGTGGCCATCATGTACTTGGGGAGGATCTGCGAGGTCGCCGAGGCGGCCGAGTTCTTCCGCAATCCCTATCATCCCTACACGCAGATGCTCCTTTCTTCCATCCCCGTGGTCTCTGATGAGGAGGAGGAGCTGAAGCCCAAGAAGATCACCTCGCGCGGAGAGATTCCCAGCCCGGTCAACATCCCCAACGGGTGCAGTTTCCACCCGCGGTGCTCCCAGTGCGGAGATACGTGCTCCGGGGATGATCCGGTCATGGTCGAGGTCGAGCCAGGGCACCTGGTCCGTTGCCACATGTTCAGCTAGGGCGGAGGGAGTCGCGAGCGCGGCTGCGATGTCCAAGCAGTCCGTAAGCAGGCAGCCATGAAGCAGAAGATCCTATACATCGATCCTGTGGGAAAAGGGGTAGTGGGGGAGGGTCTTCAGTTTCTGTCCGCCCACAAGCGGGAGGACACCGAGCTGAAGATGCTCGCCTTGCCCAGGGGCCCGGAGCATCTGGAGTACCGCTATTATGAGGCCATGGTCCTGGTTGATATCCTGCATCTTGTTCAAGAGGCAGAGAGAGAAGGGTTCAACGCTGCTATCATCGGCTGCTTCTACGACGTGGGCTTGCAGGCGGCCCGGGAGGTATCAGAGCGCATGCCGGTCATAGCGCCCTGTGAAGCCTCCACACACCTCGCGGCGACTCTGGGGGACAAGTTCTCCATCATCGTGGGCCGCAGGAAGTGGATACCCGAGATGAGGGAGAACGTGCTCAAGTATGGCATGAAGGAGCGGCTGGCCTCGTTCAAGTCCGTTGACATGGGTGTGCTCGAGTTTCACCAGGACGAGGCAGAAACGGCCCGTCGTTTCCGAAGGGTGGCTCGGGAGGCCGTGGAGTCTGACGGCGCTGAGGTGATCATCCTGGGTTGCACGGCCACCTACGGCTTCTGCGAGGAGCTTCAGGAGGAGCTGGGTGTGCCGGTGATAGACTCAATGATCGCCTCTCTGAAAACGGCCGAGTTCGCGGCTGAGTTGGCGAGCCGGCTGGGATGGAGCCACAGCAAAATAGGGGGTTACGAATCACCTCCGCCGGACGAGTATGCCCCCTGGCGCCTGGGCGAACAGTATGACTTCCGCGAGATGCGGTCTTGGCTGAGAGGGGAATAAGGCCCTACCGCTGAGCTTCTCTTGAACGACGGCGTGGAGATTCTGGCAAGTAGTCCATGGACATGGTAGTGGAGGATAGCGATATGCTGAGGGTTGCCACCGATATTGGAGGTACGTTCACCGACCTGGTGTTCGTTACCCCTGAGGGTGAGGTTGTCACCGGCAAGAGCCACACCACCCCTGCCCAGTATGAACAGGGCGTGATGGACGTCATCTCGGCCGCCGACATACAGCCGAGCGACTTCGCGTCCTTTGTGCACGGGACGACCATAGTCATCAACGCAATCACGGAGAGAAAAGGCGCCAAGGTGGGGCTGCTCACTAGTGAGGGGTTCCGCGACGTCCTGGAGATCGGGCGTGGCACCCGCCCCGACTTCTTCAACCTGGAATACCGAAAGCCGAAACCCTTTGTGGACCGCTACCTGAGGCGCGAAGTGAAAGGACGGATCAACTACAGGGGAGTTGAGACCGCACCTCTGGACCTCGCTAGCCTGCCGGAGATCCTCGACGATTTCCGGGCCGCAGGAGTGGAGGCCATTGCCATCAGCTTCATCAACTCCTATGCCAACCCGGCCCATGAAGAAGCGGCGCTGGAGATGGTAAGGGAGCTTTGGCCGGAAGTCTCCGCGGTGGCTTCGCACCAGATCACCAGGGAGTGGCGTGAGTACGAGCGCACCAACACCGCCGTGTTGTCCGCGTACGTGCAACCGGTCGCCCACCACTACCTGGACCGCCTCACCAGCACGCTCCACGATGCAGGCATGCGCTGTACGCCGTACATCATGCAGTCCAACTGCGGCGTGGACACGGTCAGGAGCGCGCGTCAAATCCCTATCACCATGGTGGAGTCGGGGCCTGCCAGCGGGATCTGGGGCGCTGCGGCACTGGGCCGGCTGATTGGAGAGCCAGATGCCATCGCCATCGACATTGGCGGGACTACGGCGAAATGCGGGTTGATCACGGGAGGCCAGGTCAAGCTCAACACGAATTACGTGATCGAACGGCGCGAGACCTCGGCCGGCTATCCGGTGATGGTGCCGGTCGTGGACCTGGTGGAGATCGGCAATGGAGGCGGGTCAATTGCCTGGGTGGACGAGTTCAGGCGGCTACACGTGGGACCGCAGAGTGCCGGCGCCATGCCTGGCCCGGTGTCCTACGGATTTGGCGGCACGGAAGCGACGACCACCGACGCTAACCTGGCGTTGGGTCGCGTCAATCCCCACTACTTCTGTGGCGGCACCATTGAGGCGGACATGGATGGCGTGGCCAGGGCGCTGGACAAGCTGGCTGCCACCCTCGACACGAGCCGGCAGGAAGTGGCGCGCGGCATAGTCCGCATCGCCAACAACAACATGGTCAACGCCATCAAGCTGATCTCCGTCAATCGCGGCCACGACCCCAGAGACTTCGCGCTGCTCGCCTTCGGGGGCGGAGGGGGCATGCACGCCGCCGCTCTGGCCAAGGAGCTAAGTATCAAGACTGTGGTGATCCCCAAGCAGTCCAGCGTTTTCTCTGCCTGGGGCATGCTGCTCAGCGACCTGCGCCGTGACTATCTTCAGACCCAGATCGTCGATCTTTCGATTTCGGGAGCGGCTGCGCAGCTTGACAAGAGCCTGCGCCAACTCGAGGAGAAGGCGCTACGGGAGTACTCCGTCGAGGGCATTGACCCTTCACGCGTACACTTCCTCCGCTATGCCCGGTGTCGCTATCAGAACCAGGAGCACTCTGTGGAGATCGTATTGCCCAACGGCGAGATCACAGAGGCGCAGCTCCAGGCCATCGGCGACCGCTTCCGCACGGACTACGAGCGGGAATACACGTATCGTCTGGACGCCCCAGTCGAGCTGGTGGCCTATCACCTGGTAGCACTCGCCGAGGTGGATAAGCTGAAGCCAGAGAAACTCCCGACGACGGGCCGCAAGCTAAAGGATACGGTCAAAGAAGAGCGAGAAGTGGATTTCGTGGAAGCCGGCATACAACGGGCGACAATCTACGATGGAGACAGCCTGGAGCCAGGCATGGAGTTCCTCGGGCCGGCTATCATCGAAGAGGCCGGCGCCACGACAGTCGTTCCCCCAGGCTTGCCCTGTTCTGTGGATGACTACGGCGATTATCAGATCCGGACTGCCCGGTGAGGAGGACCCACGATGAGCGAAGAGTATGATCCCATCACCATGGAAATCATCCAGAGCTCGCTGCAGGCGGCTGCTGATGAGATGTTCGGTGCGCTCCGCCGCGCGGCGATGAGTGCGATCATCTACGAAGTGCTGGACATGGGCACGGGTATCATGGACAAATACGGCGAGCTGGCTGGTTCCGGGGCGGGCATCCCGGCCTTCGTTGGAGTGCTGGACAAGAGCGTGAAGCGGGTGATAGAGAAGTACGACCAGCCGGGCGACATCGAGCCGGGCGACATCTTCATCACCAACGACCCATACACCGGCGGGGTGACGCATCTCAACGATGTGATCCTGGTTATGCCGGTCTTCGCGGGTCAAGACTTGGTGGCCTGGACCGCCAACATCGCCCACTGGAATGACGTGGGCGGTATGGTTCCCGGCAGCATGTCCACCGAGGCGACGGAGATCTTTCAGGAGGGAATGATCCTCTCTGCCGTCAAACTCTTCTCTCACGCCCAGCCTATCCGGTCCGTGTTTGACATTCTGACCTCAAACTGCCGCATGCCCGATTTCCTCACCGGCGATCTCTGGGCTGGCGTGGCCTCGGTAAGGGTCGGCGAACGCCGCGTCCTGGAGATCGTCAGCAAGTATGGGAAGGACGTTTTTCTGCAAGCTGTGAAGGAGTACCTGGACTATGGCGAGCAGGTCGCCCTGGCCGCCCTGAGACGTTTGCCCAAGGGCAAGTACCACCTGGTTGAGCCACAAGACCAGGGGCCGGACTACGTAGTCAGCGTGGACATCACAGATGACGAGTTCATCGTCGATCTGCGGGACAATCCCGACCAAGACCCGGGCCCCTTCAACATGAGCCGGGACGTAACCGTGGTGGCCTGCCAGATCGCCTTCAAAGGCATCGTCTCTCCGGAAAGGCTGAGCAACGGTGGCACCTTCCGTCCCCTCAAAGTCCTAACGCGCCACGGGAGTGTCTTTGATCCCATCCACCCGGCGGCTCAGGGCATCTATTATGAGATCACCATCAGGCTGCACGATTTGATCTGGCGATGTCTGGCCGAGCAGATGCCGGACCGGTTGCCCGCGGGCGGCTTCGCCTCGGTATGCGGCACGCTTTTTGGCGGCACCCATCCCGATACCGGACGGGCTTACGCAGTGATCGAACCTGAGTTGGGTGGCTGGGGCGGGTCGCCAACATCCGACGGCAACTCGGGTCAGTTCTCCGGGCTGCACGGTGAGACTTACAACTGCCCGGCCGAAGTGGCCGAGGCACGGTACGGCGTGACCGTGGACTATCTCAGCTTCCACGACGAGGACGGCGGCGCCGGGTTCCATCGGGGCGGCAAGGGGGTGCGGATTGACTATCGGATCAAGTCCGACAACGCCTGGTTGACGGTGGCCTATACCCGTTGCAAGGTACCTCCGTGGCCGCTGAAGGGCGGTCAACAAGGCTCCCCCAACCACGTGCTGATCCGGCGAACTAACGGTAAAAATGAGCGGTACTCGGTGGTGACCGGGCTGACCTTGCACACGGACGACGTCATTCAGGTGATGACGGCCACGGGCGCCGGCTGGGGTGACCCAATGGAGCGACCCCTGCACCTGGTGAAACAGGACCTGAAGGACGGCTACATAACGGAGGAGCAAGCGAACAAGTTCTATGGGCTGGACGAGCGCAGCAGAAGCGCATAGGGACGAAGCCCATGGTTAAGCTCACTGCGGTCTACAACCTGCCTCCGGGCGCCCCTCACCACGAGCCCAGGGAGTGGGGTACGACGACCCGTCAGAAGGGCAACAAGCCGGCCTCGGGGGACCACAGGTGACCGCTTCTGGGAGACGAGCCGGTCTGGAAGGTGGGCGAGGTCACTTGCCTAGTGGCTTTACTTCCGTGAGAGAAAGATGACCATTGAGTACAATACGCTAGTTATGGCTGGTCCCCTCCGCTGGGTGGTGCTCACCCACGACGACCGGGTGAGCACCTTCGCCTTCCTCGTGAAGGTGCATTACACGGCGGAAGGTCAGGGGAACGTTCTTTTTGTGCGCAGCGACCTGTCGGGCGACGGAAAGGACGATGTCTTCGCCGTGTTCACCGACCATCAGGCCGTAGCGCAATATCTTCGGGACGATATCTTCAACTACACGGTATTTGCTGGTCCGTCTGGACAGGGTCATCCAGCGCCCATCGTGGAGGCCACCTTCGAGAGTTCAGGTGAGGTGCCCCTGGACACCATGGACGAGATGACGGGCTCGGATGGAACCACCTTCAACCTGTCTTTGCAGGGCTATGAGCATCCGGTGGCCTACGTGAGGAGGGTGCGAGGAAACCTGATGGAGGTGGGGGCGTTCGCCAGGCCCGCGACATACACCCTGGAGATCAACGGGGTTACGCCCATCGGCGAGCCCACAGCGGGCCCCTTGGAGGAGGCTCCTCCCATCGCCGGGGATGTCCAAAACTTGTGGTATTTGGCCGAAGGCTAGGAGATGTTCTCCGTTTCGTAGGGTTCAGCTACAGTCCCACTCAACAGAGCAGTCGCGGGCGCGAGTGGGTGCCCGCTTTTCGCGTGGTGCCGAAGCGAGGTTGCTGATCGGTGCCACTAATGGCAGGTCAAAGGAGGCGTTCATGGGTTGGCCGGTGAGGAAGCTGATCGAGCAGGGCGTGCTCAGCATGTTGCAGGTAAACATGGGCCTGAAGGAGGGAGAGCGGCTGCTGGTGGTCACCGATCCCCCCAGCCTGGACCATTGGCGGGAGAAAGAGACCCAGGAGTTGATGGTTCAACTGGAGCGCTCGGTATTGGCCAACTTGGTGGCGGAGATAGCGATGGAGGCCTTTGCGAATTCCAGCGTGGAGTTCTTTCCCTACCCGTCGGTAGGGCAGCACGGCAGGGAGCCAGAGAAAGTGGTGGCGGAAAAGTTGCGTCAGGCCGACGTGCTCATCGCCATTGTCAACTACTCGCTCTCTCACACCGGCGCCCGGGCAGCGGCTACGGAGGTGGGGGTGCGCATCGCTAGCATGCCAGGATTCGAGGCCCGCATGTTCCACCCCGGCGGCCCTATGTCCGTGAACTACCAGCAGGTGGCGGAGGACACAGTGAAACTCGCCCAGTTGGTCACCGCGGCGGAGACGGCCACGGTGCGTTCTCCAGGCGGGACCGACATCTCCTTCAGCCTGGCCGGGCGGAAGGGAGGGGTGGACACTGGCCTTTGTACCGAAAAGGCCGCCTGGAGCAACCTTCCCGCGGGGGAGGCCTACGCCGCCCCCGTGGAGGGCACCGCAGAGGGGGTGATCGTAGCCCAGGCGGGCTGGTATCCCGATCTTCAGGAGGATATGATCTTCCACTTCGAAGGGGGCCTGGTGGTCCGGCTGGTGGGCGGAGGGAAGGTGGGGGACAAGTTCCGGGAGTTGCTCCAGCTCGGGAGGGACGACGAGCTCCATCGGTCTCGGCGCAACCTGGCTGAGCTGGGCATCGGCACCAACCCCAACGCCAAGCAGCCGGATAACGTGCTGGAGGCGGAGAAGATCAAGGGTACGGTGCACCTGGCCATCGGGGATGACTCCCACATGGGAGGTACGGTGGTCGCGGACCTCCACGAGGACTTTGTGATCCCTCAGCCCGATCTCCTGCTGGACGACAGGCTGGTCATCGACGGTGGGGAGTGGAGGATATAGAACGGCGTGACTGCTTGGCCTATTTGTCCATGTTGCCCCCCAGCTGTGACCTCCTAGTTGTCAACCTGCAGAGGAAACAGGGCCTGCTCAGGCCCTGTTTCTGCTCTCCTGGCGAGGTACGCATGAAACTGACGGTGCTTGCAGACAACAACACGCTCACTGAAAGCCTCTTCGTGGGCGAGCCCGCATTGTCCCATTTCATCGAGAGCGAGGGCAGGACCATCCTGTTCGACCTGGGCTATTCAGATGCCTTCATCATCAACGCCAGGAGACTCCATATCGATCTGCTCGATGTGGACTTCGTGGTGCTCTCTCACGGCCATCTGGATCACACCTGGGGGCTCGTCCCCCTCGTTCGGCTCCACACCGAAGCATTAATGGGCAAGTTGCCTGTCAAGAAGCCCACGCTGGTGGCCCATCCACTGCCACTGTCGCCGTGAACGCATGAGAACTTGCCGGAGATCGGTTCCTTGCTCAAGGAGGACAAGCTCTCCAAGTTCTTCCGCCTTAGGCTAAGTCGAGAGCCCCTATGGTTGACCCAACGGCTGGTGTTCCTGGGGGAGATCGAG
>DATEXS010000031.1:0-2000 GCA_035256725.1 Anaerolineae bacterium | reverse complement strand
GGCAGTACATGGAGTCCATGGCCACCTTCGTCTTTGGTGAACGAGGAGGGCCAGCCTCATGAGCTCGGGGCAAAAGCAAGATGTCGTGAAGCACATCGTGATCGGCGTGGCCGGGGGCTCGGGATCGGGAAAGACCACCGTATCCCGGGCCATTCTGGAGCGCGTGGGCCAGGACAGGATCGCCTACCTCCAGCACGACTCCTACTACAAGGACCGGAGTCACTTTCCCCCAGAGGAAAGAGCCAACGCCAACTTCGATCACCCCGATGCTTTGGAGAGCGAGCTTCTGGCCCAGCACCTGGAATTGCTGAAAGCGGGGCACGCCGTGGCGGTGCCTCTGTATGACTTCACCACCCACATGCGCAAGACGGAAACCCTTCCCGTGGAACCGCGCAAGGTTGTCTTGGTGGAAGGCATACTCATCTTTGCCGAGAAGGCTCTGCGCGACCTGATGGACATCAAGGTCTTCGTGGACACCGATGCCGACCTGCGCTTCATCCGCCGGCTCCAGAGGGATCTCTCCGAGAGAGGACGCACCGTGGAGTCAGTGATTCGCCAGTACACCGAGACCGTTCGCCCCATGCATCTGGAGTTTGTGGAGCCGAGCAAGCGGTACGCCGACGTCATTGTCCCTGCGGGCGGTTTCAACGTCACCGCCATAGATATGATCGTGGCCCGGGTCAAGGACATGATCGGCAGCGCGTGAGAAGGAACCTTTCATCTGCCCTACACAGTGGCGGCGCGACAGCCCTGGCGAAGCCGTGGCTACGGGCAGCCCGACCACTCGGGCAGGACTGTGGGAAGTTGGTACTATTGACTACTACACCGCACCAAAGTATAATCGGACATAAAGGCGCATACTTCTCCAGCGCCCAAGGCACCTTCTGCCGGGGTAAAGGACCTCGAGGTGGTATCCGGTGTTGCGTGCCACGGTGCGGGGCAAAGCAGCCATCGTCCGGCGCCGGGCGCAAGCAAAGAACTTGCCGACCCATGGTCCGCAGCGACGACAAGCCCAGTCCACTGAGGCAAGGTTTCAATCAAGACCGCACGCCTAAGGACTGAGCCGGGCCACTGCGGCGAACAACCAGAGACACGAGAACTGAGCATGAAAGCCACTGTTGATGACCAGCGCGCTCGGGCAGCGACTCCCACCACTCTCGAGCCGCCCACCACGCTGATCCGCCCCTCCCGCGGCTGGGTTGCCCTGAACCTGCGGGATTTGTGGCAGTATCGGGAGTTGCTCTACTTCCTCACCTGGCGCGACATCAAGGTACGATACAAGCAAACGGTTCTCGGGGCAGCCTGGGCCGTGCTCCAGCCCTTTTTCACTATGATCGTCTTCAGCATCTTCTTCGGCCGGTTGGCCAAGGTACCCTCGGATGGCATCCCCTACCCGATCTTCGCCTACTGCGCCTTGCTCCCCTGGAGCTATTTTTCCGGCGCGCTGGATCGGGCAGGCAACAGCCTGGTCGGCAGCTCCCACCTGATCACCAAGGTCTACTTTCCACGCCTGGCCATCCCCATCTCCGCCGTGGCGGCGGGGTTGGTGGATTTCGGCATCGCCTTTGTGGTATTGTTGGGCATGATGGTCTACTATGGCATCGCTCCCACCACAGCCGCCCTGACTCTGCCCTTTTTCCTGCTCCTGGCCGTGGCCACGGCTCTGGCTGTAGGCCTGTGGCTGTCGGCCCTCAACGTCCAGTATCGGGACGTGCGCTATACGATTCCCTTTCTGACTCAGTTCTGGCTCTTCGCCACGCCCATCGCCTACCCCAGCAGTCTCGTGCCTGAGCAGTGGCGTGCCTGGTACGGTCTGAATCCCATGGCCGGGGTGGTCGAGGGGTTCCGCTGGGCCTTGCTGGGCAAGGAGCCACCAGGGCCAATGCTGGCGGTGTCCATCGCGGTCGTAGTGTTGCTGCTCATCGGCGGGCTGTACTACTTCCGGCGCATGGAGAAGAGCTTCGCCGACGTGGTCTGAAGTCGCATTTCAAAACTCGAAT